>NZ_JBQFZU010000011.1:0-145030 GCF_056542405.1 Ruegeria sp. AD11(2025)
AGAATCGATGCCGATCTTGGCACCGATTTCCTGAATCGGCTTCTTGTTCGCTTCGCGGGCGATTTCGATGTCGGATTTATAGCTCATTGGGCAGGGTCCCTGATTGAATGCCGTGCAAAACCGGCGCAATGCGTCGGCGCTGCGCAACCCATACCGTTGTGTACCAAACGGATGGCTATAGATTCCGACATATTTGTGCCGCGAAACGGCGTAGCGTCACTTCGCGGGCCTCTGATCGGAAACGAGTGACCCTTATGGTGCCCACCCCCTCTGATCCGGTACGAACAGGGTCATCTGGTCACCTAACTTCAATTCGCCAGGCCGTTCGACCCACGCGGTAACTCCGCGCCGCCCTTTTGCGGCCGGTTTGAATGCAGCCCCATACCCGGGAAGATCCGTCTCGATCTCACGCCCGGGGAGGACACAGGGGCGGTTCTCCATATCAACGGTGATGGTGACGCCTCCTGCGACCTGCAACCGTGAAGAGGGTGGAATGTGGGTAAAGTCCGGGATACCGCGCAAAACTATACTGGCCCCCAGAAAGGACGGGTCCAGTTGGTCCAGCGCCAGCTCTTGCGCCGTCCCTTCGATCTCTTCCGCAGACAGCACCGACAGTTGCCGGACATTACGGATTTCCGTGCCCTGCGGGTACAGGTTTTTCACCCGCACGCATGAGGCCCGGTTTTCGCCTTCATGCCGTGCGCCGCGATCCCCGGCAAAACCGAGATCCAGTACATCCACGGCTTTTGCGCGGATCGAATTGCCTGCGGGGACATGGCCCAACCAGATCACCTCGCCTCTATATTCAGTCTCGCGCGTCACTGGCATTTTCGCCCCTTTCCCAGACGGTTCTTTCGCCCGGCCGTAGACGGCAGTCGACCCTGCTTGGGAAGAAAAAAGACCCGGGACAAGGCCCGGGTCTGGTTTGTTTATGCCGAGGGTTCCGGCTCCATCCCGCCATCGGGCGGAGATTTCTTGACCTTGGTCTTCGGGATCGCCGTCACGCTCGGCGCACTGCCCTCGTCGGGCTTGTCGCCTTCGTCGTCACCTTCGCCAGGTGATTCACCGTTCATGACCCGCTTGATCTCATCCCCGGTCAGGGTCTCATATTCCAGCAGACCTTGGGCTAGACGCTCCCATTCCTCGTTCTTTTCGGTCAGAATCTGGTGGGCCCGCTCGTAACCCTGCTGGATCAGGCGCTTCACCTCTTCCTCAATCAGCTCTTTGGTATGAGCGGAAACCGAGAACCCGGCTGTGTTGCCCGAATATCCCTCATGCGCCTCCGCATAATCGATGTTGCCAACCTTGTCAGACATGCCCCAGCGCATCACCATGGCGCGCGCCAACTGGCTGGCCTGCATGATGTCTCCGGCTGGGCCGTTCGAGACGTGATCTTCACCGTATTTGATGACCTCAGCAGCCTTACCCGCCATCGTCATAGCAAGCTTCTGCTCGCACTCGTCGCGGTGATAGTTCAACTGATCCATCTCGGGCAGGCTAACAACCATGCCAAGCGCGCCGCCTCGGGGAATGATCGTCGCCTTATAGACCGGATCGCACAACGGTAGCGTCATGCCAACAACGGCGTGGCCCGACTCGTGATATGCGGTCTTTTCCTTCTGATCCTGAGTCAGCACCATCGAGCGGCGTTCGGCCCCCATCATCACCTTGTCCTTGGCGTTTTCAAAGTCCTCCATGGTGACAAAGCGACGGCCTACACGCGCGGCCATCAGCGCGGCCTCGTTCACGAGGTTGGCCAGATCAGCACCCGAGAAACCCGGTGTACCCCGCGCGATGATACGCAGATCGACATCAGGGCCCAGAGGTGTTTTGCGCGCATGAACGCCCAGAATTTTCTCACGGCCTTTGATGTCGGGATTGCCGACGGTCACGTTGCGATCAAACCGGCCGGGACGCAGCAATGCGGGGTCCAGAACGTCTTTTCGGTTGGTCGCGGCCAGGATGATCACACCTTCATTGGCCTCGAAGCCGTCCATCTCGACCAGCAACTGGTTGAGCGTCTGCTCGCGTTCATCGTTACCGCCGCCGTAACCGGCGCCACGATGGCGACCCACGGCGTCGATCTCGTCGATGAAAACGATGCAGGGTGCGTTTTTCTTTGCCTGTTCGAACATGTCGCGCACACGGGATGCACCGACACCCACGAACATCTCAACGAAGTCCGAACCCGAGATAGTGAAGAACGGCACACCCGCCTCGCCAGCAATCGCGCGGGCCAGCAGCGTCTTGCCAGTACCCGGAGGGCCAACCAGAAGCGCACCCTTCGGGATTTTACCGCCGAGGCGCGAGAATTTCTGCGGGTTACGCAGGAATTCCACGATTTCTTCCAGCTCTTCCTTGGCCTCATCGATGCCTGCGACGTCGTCAAAGGTCACGCGGCCATGCTTTTCGGTCAACATCTTGGCCTTGGACTTGCCAAAGCCCATGGCGCCGCCTTTGCCACCGCCCTGCATTCGGTTCATGAAGTAGATCCAAACCCCGATCAGCAGCAGGAAGGGCAGCAATGTGATCAGGAAGGACTGAAATCCGGATTGCTGCTGTTTCACCGCCTGAACAGGAATGTTCTCCTTGATCAGCAGTTGGGTGACCTCGGCATCGCCGGGCTTGATGGTGACATAGTTCGCGCCGCTTTGGGTGGTATAGCGAATCTGCTCACCATCCAGCGTCACATTCTTGACTTCGCCGCCTTCAACCGCAGTGACGAAATCGGAATAGGTTTTTTCATTGCTCTGAAGCGTTCCGCCTTGACCGCTGAAGAAATTGAACAGTGCAAGGATCAGCAGAAACAGAACGACCCAGAAGGCGATGTTACGAGCGTTGCCCAAGGAAAATCTCCCAAAAGGTTTCGGCAGATGGGGACCTGCCGGGTTGTCCTATAAAATAGAGATGATTCAAGCATGTTCAATGCGATAAAAGCGAAGAATAAAACTCGGGCCTATACGCGGCGAATTCAGCGGTCCAACCGTTTGAATAGTCGACCAAAGGCGCCGCCAGCAGGTTTTCCCCGCTCCAGACGGCGGGTGAAGACAACAGCGCCCGACGGGGTTTGCCCAAGGCGCGCCACTCGGGCACCTGCGGCAAACCTATCTCTCCCAGTGCGCGGATCTCGGTGCCCGGCGTTCGGGGTCCGGATAAGATCCAGCGGTTATCCCAGACCTCTTGCGGTGCGGCGGTTGCTGTCGCCACAGCGTTTAGCTCCCTGCAAAACCACGTTTTATCCTGATGCGGGACCAGAAGACAGCCCGCGAGGGTCAGTGTTTGCCCTTCTCGAACAGCGGTGGCGGCCTGATCGACAGCTGCTCCGCGCGGCGGATAGCCCTGCCCGGCAATCCAAGCGATGATACCGACGACCAGCCGCCTTTGGATTTCCATTGGAAGCAGTTCGAAACCGTTGCGGTCGACACAGACATCCCCGCCATCGGCTGTTGCAATCCTACACGCAGATTCCTGCGTATAGCGCGCCAGCGCCTCACGCGCTTGTGCAAGGTTTTCAGCGACCCGGGCCAAAGATTGCGCGGAAATCCCAAGCAGCCCAAGCCCCGTCAGCGCCTCGCGAGCCTTGATCCGGTCGAATCTTTGGTCGTGATTCGAAGGGTCATCGATCCAGCTCTCACCTTTCCCCGACAAGTAGTCTCGCAAGTTTTGCCGCGTGATCCCCAGCAACGGACGCAGTAGAGTGACGCCATTTTGGTCCCGCGCGTCAGGCATACCCGAAAGGCCACTGACCCCTGCCGCCCGGCCCAACCGCATCAGCACCGTCTCGGCCTGATCATCTGCCGTATGGCCCAGAGCGATTGCCGGGATGTCATTGCGCCGCGCCCAGTCGGACAACAACCGGTATCGCGCCTGCCGGGCCTGATCTTGCAGATTTCCTGCGCCATCCCAGCCCTGCCACAGCAACGTTTCGTGGGGGATGCCCAAGCGCGCGGCCAGTCTGGCAACTTTATCGGCCTCAGCGGCAGCTTCGGGTCGCAAACCGTGATTCACCGTTGCGGAAAACAACCGGATTGGTTCGGTTTGCGCAATTTCACGCAGCAGGTGCAGCAGAGCGACCGAATCTCCACCGCCGGAGACGGCGACACCTAAACGCGGCGGCAACCGGTCAGGCAGCCGCGCGCGAAGTTCGGATCGAAGAGTATCGGCCTGATCGGTCAAGAACAGCCCAGCGACGCCATTTCCTGCGTGGCGGCGGATACGGTGGCCGAAGCCGGAAAGCGCACACCAACCTCGGACAGGGTGATGCAGGCCTGATCAGTTTGACCCAGACGCCCCAGTGCGGCCCCCAGTTCGAACAGGGCCTCGGGCGCGAATGCGCCCTCGGAATCACCGGTGAAGCTGGCCAGAAACGCCCGCGCGGCCTCACGCGTGTCGCCCAGACCTTCCAATGCCTGCCCACGTTTCAGATTGGCTTCGGGTGCAAGCGGGCTGCCGGGATAAGCAGTGTCGAATTGTGCGAACTGATCGGCTGCGGTTTGAAAGTTGCCCTCCGCCAAGGCTTGCGCGGCAGCATCAAAATCTGCCTGTTCACCTACCGCCAATTCTCCCTGTTCGATCACGGGGGGGGTTGTTGGCGTAGCCGGTGCTGCTGCGATGATTTCAGTTTCACCGCCCAATGTACTGGTAGGCTCACCCGAAATTTCACAGTTTGGCTCCAACTCGCAAAGGCGGAATTCCATGTCACCAATCCGATTGGTGCCATCAGTTACAATATTCTGCACGCGCTGGTTCAGTTGTTCGGTCTGGCGTGTCAGGCGCTGCAGTTCTGCCTCGATGGCATCCACGCGTTCCAAAACGGAACTGCCGGACAGGTTCGGGGCCGGAGAGCCAGTCGTTGAAAACTCACGCTTCAGGCGCTGAATTTCCACATGCAGCACCGTCAGTTCCTGACGGATATCCGCCAAGGTCTGCTGATCCTGTGCTTGTGCCATTCCGGCGGTTGCAACAACCGCAGCCAGAACCCATCCTGCAACTCTCATCGTCTTACCCCAAGGTTGAACCGGTCAGCACCGTCACCGCACGGCGGTTCTTGGAATAACAATCCTCGGTGCTGCAAATCTCGATCGGGCGTTCCTTGCCATAGCTGACGGTGGTCAGACGGTTACCCGCCACCCCGCGCGAGATCAGAAACTCACGGGCCGCATTGGCCCGGCGTGCGCCCAAGGCGAGGTTGTATTCGCGTGTGCCCTGCTCATCTGCATGGCCTTCGATTGTGGCCACATAGTCCGGGTTCGCCATCAGCCAATCCGCCTGTCCCTGCAGGGTTTGTTGTGCCTGCGGTGTCAACGTCGATTGATCCACCGCGAACAATACCCGATCACCGATGGTTTGCTGGAAATAGGCCGGCGAACGCGGATCGCTGGGCGAACCCGGTGCGATTGCGCCATTTGCGCCATTGCCGAAACCACCGCCCAATGCCGACGGATCATTGTTGGTACAAGCGGCCATCACGCTCAGCGTGCCCAAGGCCAGGATTTTGCCCAATACGTTCATTTCAAGTGCCTCGTTGTTTTATCGGTTTATTGCCGTCTCTGTAGCACAGTGCAGGTTTTTTGTGAACTTTTCCAAGCCCCTGCCCCGATCAATTCTGCAATGGCCCCCAGGAAGGATCGCTGCCGCCATCGGGGGTGCGCACCGGGCGCAAGTTCCGGCCCGAGATATCCACCGAATATAGCGACGCCCGACCGCTGGCCCCCTGCGTTTCGCGCGTGAACATGATGACACGGCCGTTGGGTGACCAAGTCGGGCCTTCGTCAAGGAAAGACGAGGTCAGCAGACGTTCCTCACTGCCATCGGTGCGCATGACGCCGATATGGAACCGGCCCTTGTTCTGCTTGGTAAAGGCGATCAGATCACCCCGCGGTGACCAGACCGGCGTGCCATAACGGCCTTGCCCGAAACTGATGCGGGTCGCCTCACCGCCATTAGCAGGCATGATATACAGCTGCGGCGTTCCGGACCGGTCGCTTTCGAACACGATCTGAGAGCCATCCGGTGAATAGCTGGGTGCGGTTTCAATTGCTGGCGTGTTGGTCAGGCGCACGCTCTGACCCGAGGCGATGTCCATTTTCCACAGATCGGTGTTGCCGCCCTGGATCAGCGAATACACGATTGAGCCACCATCCGGAGAGAACCGGGGTGAAAAGCTCATCGTGCCTTCCTGCGTTTTCAACTCGGTCCGGCGAACGCGATCCACATCCAGCACGTAGATACGCGGCTGGCCGCTTTCATAACTGGTATAAAGCAACCGATCGCCCGTGGGAGAAAAGCGCGGGGCCAGAACGATTGCCGCGCTGTCGGTCAGGTACTGCACATTCGCGCCGTCGTAATCCATGATCGCCAGGCGCTTCAGGCGCTGATCCTTGGGGCCGCTCTCTGACACAAACGCAACGCGGCTGTCGAAATAACCGCCCTCGCCGGTGATCCGGCTATAGACCTGATCAGCCACCTTATGCGCCATGCGTCTCCAGCCATCGGTGGTGCCCGCAAATTGCAAACCATTGCCCAGCTCCTGCCCCGAGAACACGTCCCACACCCGGAAGCGCACGGTCAGGCGATTGCCCGAGACGTTCACGGCACCCGTCACCAGCGCCTCGGCATTGATGGCTTTCCAGTCGGCGAACTGGACCGGGGCTTCAAAGCTGCTGACCCGGCTGATGAAGGCTTCGGGCGAGATTTCGCGGAACAACCCGGTGCCGGTCAGATCGGCCGCAACGACCCGAGAGATATCGTTGGCATATTGCGTCGCCGCTGGCCCGTCGGGCACAAAATTCGGCACGGCGAAGGGCAAGGGTTCGATGATCCCCTGATCCAGTTCCAGACGCAGCGGTCCGTTCTGGGCTTTTACCGGTGCCGCCAAAATCGTCAGGCCAAGCAACAGGCTGGTCAGAATTCTCATCATTTGATCCGCATCCTCTCGGGATTGAATGTAATCTCAATATCCCGCCATTGGTCATATTTGTCAGCAGGCAGGGTGTATCCTTTGGCGCCGCAGCGCAAAATGGCTCGTCTGGCGGCTTCATAGGCTTGTTTCGCCGCCCCGGCAGACCCGCCAGAGCTGTCGATCATGCGCAGGCTACCCCCGACGATCTTGCCTTCCGGAGTTAACGAAAAGCCAACAACCACAACAGTTTGCAACGCATCTGTGGACAAAGACCCCACATTCCAGCACTTAGAAACAGCCAGGCGCATGGCGTCTTTTTCACCGCTGGTCAGTGGCGGGCCGGACGGTTCGCTGCCCTGCCCCAATGCCTCTGCCAGTGCGTCGTTGATGGCAGAGTCGCTTTGCGCGGGCTCGGGCGGCGTCGGGTCCTGTTCTTCAGCCACTTCGGGCTGCGTCGGAGGTGCAGGCCGGTTTGGCCTCACCCGCGGCCGTGGAGAAGTGCGCGGGGCGTTGTCCTTGGTCTCTTCGGCCTCGGTCACGATTTCATCGGTCGCCTCTTCCGGGGCGGTCTGATCCTGTTGCTCCTCTTGAGTTTCGGCCCCTTCATCCAGCGACACGGCGGGCGTCTCCACCTCATCCGGCTGCGCCTCGGGCGGCGGCGGCGCGATGGGTTCCGGGGCCACCTTGTCGGCCGGGCGCGGCTGCGCCTCGGGGCCCGGAGGTACCGGCAACACTTCGGTTACAGGTTCGGGCTGCTCCAGTGTCGGGGGCTCATCGACCACTTCGGGTTCGGGCGGGGTCTCTACCGGATCGGGCACCGGGTCGGGCTCAGGTTCCGAGGGCGTCGCAACCTCGGGAGGGGTCAGTTCCTCCTCCACCGGAGCCGTCGGGGTCACTTCTTCCTCGGGTGGGTCGGGCTGTTGCAAGGCGGTGGGGGTCGGCACCTCGGGGGCGTCACGCTGCGCGGTCATCGCTGCAAATTGCTCACCCGTGACCACGGATACCTCCTGCACCGCCATAGGCAAGGGTTCGGACCGGAAGGTACCGCCGAAAAAGGCCCATCCAATCAAAACGACGTGGGCAACTGCCGAGATCTTGGTGCCGGTATCCACCGCGCGGCCTCACTCTCCACCTTCTTCCAGCGTCGGCCCGCCGGTGTCTGTCACCAGGCCCACATTGGAAAACCCACCTGCATTCAGCGCGCCCATGACCTGCATCACCTGGGCATAAGGGATCGCCCCGTCGGCCCGCAGGAACACGCGGTCACTGCTGCGCTCGGACGCGATGGCGCGCAGCTTGCCAATCAATTCCCCACGCTCAACATCCGTGGTTTGAATCTGCACCCGGCCATCCGCAGTCAGCGTCACGGTCAGGGGTTCTTCATTGTCACCGGGCAAGGCGCTGGCTGCCGTTTTCGGCAAGTCGACCGGCACTCCGACGGTCAGCAGCGGGGCCGCCACCATGAAGATGATCAACAACACCAGCATGACGTCGACAAATGGCGTTACGTTGATCTCGGCCATCGGTTGCGCGCGGCCGCGACGCCGCCCGCGTCTGCGTCCGTTCCCGCCGCCGTTTTGCTGAACCGCCGCGCCCATGTCAGCTGTCCAACTGGCGCGACAGGATTGTGGCGAACTCGTCGGCAAAGGCCTCATAGCCGTTCACGATCCGGTCGCTATCCGCGCTTAGCTTATTGTAGAAAATTACCGCTGGGATCGCCGCCAGAAGGCCCAAACCGGTGGCCAAAAGGGCCTCGGCAATACCAGGGGCCACAACGGCAAGGTTGGTATTCTGCTGTTCGGCAATCTCGATAAAGGCGTTCATGATGCCCCAGACGGTGCCGAACAGGCCGATAAACGGCGCAGTGGAACCGACGGTGGCCAGGATAGACAGACCTTTTTGCAGCGTCTCGGCTTCTTTGGCGATTGCCACGTCCATCGAACGGTCGATCCGCGCCGTGGCCCCTGCAATCAGCCCTCCGTCGGTGCGATGAGACCGCCGCCATTCGATCATGCCGGCGGCAAAGATTTTTTCCGAACTGCCATCGGGCTGGGTGCCAATCTGTTCGAACAACTCGTCCAGAGGGTTTCCGGACCAAAAATTCTCATCAAATCCCTGCGCCTCACGACGGGCCGCGCGATAGTTGATCAGTTTCTGAATGATAATTGCCCAGGACCAGATCGATGCGCCAACCAGCATCAGCATCACCAGTTTGACGATAAATGTCGCGCGGGCATAAAGCCCCCACATGGAGAAATCGATCTCCTGCGCCAGCGCCAGCGTTTCAGCTTCCATGAATCTGCTCTTTGTTTTTTGCCTTATGGCCGTTCGATTTGGCCTTGTTTTGCCAAACGCTATCGCAGTTGGATACGAAAAGCCAACATAACCACCCCCACGCCGCAATTTGTTACAACAATGCGCGAATCTCTGCCGGAAGCCGTACCGGCTTGCCCTGCGCATTCATGCAGACTGCGGTGACCGTGGCACGAAAAACCTCGGTATCGCCCCGCTTTACCAGTTGCCCCATAGTCAGCCGCACACCCGAACGGGACAGGAAGCGGGTTTCGATGGTCAGTTCATCCTCAAACTTAGCTGTTGCCAGATAGTCCGCCTCGATCCGCCGAATGACCCAGACAACGCCGCCGTCACGCATGGCATTCTGGTCGTTTCCCAAACGGCGCACATAATCCGACCGGGCACGTTCGATGTATTTCAGGTAGTTTGCGTGATAAACCACTCCGCCCATGTCGGTGTCTTCGTAATAAACCCGGACCCGGTAGATATGCGTGTCTTGCGCTGCGGTGCTTACGGCCATGGTTACATATCCGGTCTATCTATCAGCTCTAATCGTCTGGCTCGTGGCGAGCCGTACCATCAACAGATGCACGTGCATCAGCGGCCGTGCAATCCCCGCGAGACTACAAATTTCAGCTTACACGGTCCTCGGTATCGAAATCCTGCCCCATGCCGACTAACCTGCCAAAATTGGGATGTGAATGTAACAGGTGATTGAATGGCAGAACCCCACGGAAAAGAGGGCAGATCTCCGCTTCCCATCCTACAGGGCATCCTGCCGCTCAACCGCTCTGCCCTGCCGACCGAGGTTCTGGCCGGGCTGACCTTCGCCTGCCTCGCGATCCCCGAAGTCATGGGTTACACCAAGATCGCCGGCACTCCGGTGGTCACCGGGCTGTACACGATCCTGATCCCGATGGCGCTGTTTGCCCTGTTCGGGTCGTCGCGCCACCTGGTGGTGGGGGCGGATTCAGCCACTGCGGCGATCACGGCGTCGGCGCTGGCGGGCATGGCGGTTTCCGGATCTTCGGAATATCTCGCGCTGGCTTCGCTATTGGCGTTGATGGCGGCGTTGCTGTTGATCGCAGCGCGCCTTGTCGGCCTTGGGTTTCTGGCGGATTTCCTGTCACGCACGGTACTCATCGGGTTTTTGACAGGCGTGGGCATACAGGTGGCCACCGGCCAAATTCCCGGAATGCTGGGGGTCGAAGGTGCCGGCCACGGCACGATTGCCAAGCTCAGGGACATCGCGCTGCATTACGGCCAGACGCATTGGCCAACGGCTGCCGTGTCCGTGGCGGTGCTGGCGGTTGTCCTTGGATGCAAGCGGTTGTCGCCCAAAGTTCCGGGGCCGCTATTCGCAATATTGGGTGTCATTCTGTTCAGTTGGGCCTTTCAATTCAGTGCATCCGGCATTGGCGTACTGGGAACGGTGCCCGGCGGCCTCCCCGCCCTGTCGATCCCGGATGTGGATTGGAGTTGGGCCCTGTTCAAGCAACTGACACCCACCGCGCTGTCGATCTTTGTGGTGATCCTGGCACAAAGCGCGGCGACCTCGCGCGCCTACGCTGCACGCTACGATGACAATTTCAGCGAGAACACCGATCTTGTCGGGCTGGGGTTGGCCAATCTAGGAGCAGCCTTCACCGGGACCTTTGTGGTCAATGGCAGCCCCACCAAGACCGAGATGGTGGCCAGCGCCGGAGGCCGCAGCCAGATCGCTCAACTCACGACGGTCGCGATTGTCCTTGTGGTGATCCTGTTTCTGACCGGCCCGCTCGCGTTCCTGCCCAATGCAGCCCTGTCAGCTGTGGTATTCCTGATCGGCGTCAAGCTGATCGACCTCAAAGGCCTTGCCGCCATATACCGGCAGGCCCGATCCGAGTTCTGGATCGCGCTTACGACTGCTGCCGTTGTGGTTTTCGTTGGTGTCGAGCAAGGGATTATCTTTGCGATGGTCCTGTCACTAATCGACCACACGCGCCATGGCTACCGCCCCAAGAATGCAGTGATCGTCAAAAGCGACGATGGCGGCTGGCGGTCCAAACCCATCACCGTACCAAACCAGTTCGAACCCGGCCTTGTGATCTATCGCTTTTCGCACAGCCTGTACTACGCCAACACTCAGCGCCTGTCGGACGAGGTGGCAGCGATCGTGGGTCAATCCAACCCGCCGCTGCGCTGGTTCTGCTTAGACGCCTCTGCCGTGGACGATATCGACTTTACCGCGGGCTATACGCTGCGCGGCGTTCACGATCAGTTGAAGTCCAGAAACATCAAACTGGTCTTTCTGCTGGTCGAGCCCAATGTCCGCAAAGAACTCGACCGTTACGGGATCACCGATCTGGTCGGGACGGACGCCTATTTCGAGACAGGGAACGCTCTGATCGAGGCGTTTCATCCGACGAACAAACCACCCACCTGAGGCCTATTGCAGCGGTTTCATCCGTGCGAACAACCGCAAGGCATGGGATTTGTCCTGCGCCGCCCCAGGCAGGACAGGATCATAAGCCGCCCTGATCAGTTCAGCGATGTCGGGCCGCAGGACGGTTGTGTCCCCGGCCACCGCCAGCGGCGATTGAGACCGAAACGCGGCATCCGACCACAGCAAAACCGTCTGCACAACCTGACTCAACGCCAAAGTTTCGGCCGGTACTTTCGACAATTCCTTGTCCATTCTAAGGAAAACAAAAGCTGCGCGGATTGCGCCGTCTTCCTCGAAACGAAAGATGCGATATTGGTTGGCATCCGCTGCAACCAACCGCTCGACCAGAGGCGCCAGATCGGGGATCAGCCGGTCCAGATCGGGGACCTCCAGCAACTCCTGCCAGTCGCGGAAGAAGAAAACCATGCAATTGGCACCCAGTTCCGGGTCAGTCTCGGCCATCTTGTGCCCGGCCAGCGCCACCACGGCCTGGAACGCGCCCTTGACGGTGGCCAGAGTTTCATCCTCAACGCCAAAAACGATCGGCACAATGGGCCGCCCCCAACGCGCGAACAGAAACTCACCACTTTCGCGGGTGAACAAAGCCTGGATGTCTTCGGGGTTCACGCCCAATCCTTCATCTTTTCGATAATACTCTCGCCGACGGCTTAAATTCTCTGACGTCCGGCTTCAACCAAACAGATCGCTTTGTCCCCGCGGTGCCGCCATCCCCAGATGCGTCCACGCCTTTTGCGCCAGCATCCGACCGCGCGGTGTCCGTTGGATCAGACCCTGCTGCAACAGATAGGGCTCAATCACCTCTTCCAGCGAATCCCGGCTTTCCGACAGAGCTGCCGACAAGGTCTCAATCCCCACCGGTCCACCCGCATAGTTCTCGGCGATCAGTTTCAAATACCGCCGGTCCGCTCCGTCCAAACCCAGAAAGTCCACGCCCAGCCGCGTCAATGCCCCGTCGGCCAGTTCGCGGGTAATCCGCCCATCGCCTTCGACAATGGCGAAATCGACGACCCTCCGCAGCAGCCGCCCTGCAATCCGCGGCGTCCCGCGCGAGCGGCGCGCAATCTCCCGTGCACCATCATCATCGGCAGGTGCACTCAGCTTGCGCGCGTTACGGGTGACGATCTCGTGCAGCTCATCGACCGTGTAGAATTGTAGCCTTGTTGGAATACCGAACCGATCACGCAGAGGCGTCGTCAACAGGCCCATCCGCGTGGTGGCACCGACCAGCGTAAAGGGCTGCAGCTCGATCCGGACCGTGCGCGCGGCGGGGCCTTCACCGATCACCAGATCCAGCTCAAAATCCTCCATCGCCGGGTACAGCACCTCTTCGACCGCCGGGTTCAGACGGTGTATTTCGTCGATGAACAACACGTCCCGCGATTCCAGATTGGTTAAAATCGCCGCCAGATCACCCGCCTTGGCCAGCACGGGCCCAGAGGTCATGCGGAAATTCACCCCCAGTTCGCGCGCCATGATCTGCGCCAGCGTCGTCTTACCGAGACCCGGAGGGCCATGGAACAGAGTATGGTCCATCGCCTCACCCCGCTGACGGGCGGATTGGATGAACACGCGCAGGTTGGCGCGCGCCTCAGCCTGACCAATGAATTCGTCCAACCCTTGCGGACGCAGGGCGCGGTCATTGTCCTCGGGCAGAGGGTCCGGGCGCAGGGTGGGGTCGGCATCTACCATTCAATCACCCTTTCGGTGCAAGTAATTTCAGAGCCGCGCGGATCAGGTCAGCCTCACCGGCACCTGGCAGGCTGGCCGCCGCTTCGGCCACGGCAGACGCGGCGTCTGAGGGCCCATAGCCCAGATTGGACAAGGCCGACAGTGCACCCGCCGTAGCTGCTGCCGATCCCGAGGCCGGTTTCGCCGCCTGTTTCGAGGCCGGTGAGGGTTCGGCGAGTTCCACAACCTCCAAGGCGGGTCCGCCCATCGCCTCGGTCACAGTTCCTCCCATGGCCATCACGCCCGGCGCCTTGTCCTTTAGGTCCAGAACGATCCGCTGCGCCGTCTTCGGACCGACCCCTTTGGCCGCCTTCACCGCGCCCCAGTCGCCCAAAGCAATCGCCCGGCTGACTCCATCTGGCCCCAGCGCCGACAAAATGGCCAGCGAAACCTTGGCCCCAACACCCTGAACCGAGCACAACAGACGATGCCATTCCTTCTCGACCAGCGACAGGAATCCATAAAGCTGCATCAGGTCTTCGCGCACAACCATGTCGGTGTAGATCGAGACCGCCTCACCCACACCCGGCAGCGCCGCCATGGTACGGTCCGAGCAATAGACGATGTACCCAACCCCGCGTACGTCGATCAACACGTGATCAGATGCCCGATAATCCAGCCGCCCTGTCAGTTTTCCAATCATGCCCGCACCTCTTTCATCCGCGCCCGGGGCGCTGTGCCGTAATACGAGTGACAGATGGCAATCGCCAGTGCATCTGCCGCATCCGCCCCTTTGGGCTGACAGCCCGGCAATTGCAGTTTGACCATGTGCAGGATCTGCTCTTTCTCAGCATGGCCGACACCCACGACGGTTTTCTTGACCCGGTTGGGCGCATATTCCCCCACCGGCAGTCCGGCCTGTGCCAACGTCAGCAGGGCTACGCCCCGGGCCTGACCAAGCTTTAGCGTTCCCGCCCCGTCTTTGTTAACGAAAGTCTGTTCGATGGCGGCCTGATCGGGCTGATGTTCGGCAATGACTTCGACAATCTGGTTGTGCAACGACAACAACCTTTCCCCCAGATCATCTCCGTCGGATTTGCACAAGCCATTCGCTACATGGCTCAACCGGCTGCCATGCGATTCGATGACGCCCCATCCCAGGGTCCTGAGCCCCGGATCAATGCCCAGAATTCGCATATTTCGCCTCAGCCTGCTCGGGTTTTTGTGATCTTTCTTTCGGATTAGCACGAAGCGTGAACATTTTCCAAGCGAATTGACCCTGCGCCTGAAAACGACACGACTGTCTCAGGGGCGACAAAACGGCCTGATTGCGACCGCAGGAAGTCTGAATTCGACACGTTTTCTGAACGCCTAATGGCCTATAAATTAACGGTTTTTAAGGAATCAACACCCTTGCAAAAAACGCATAGGACACATGCAATTTCCACACTTGTGCGGCCACATAGACAAGACTAGATGCCGCTCAGATCAGATGATCAAAAGTTTAATCTCTAACCAGAAGGAAACAGGATATGGCTGCACTGGACACCACTCGCACCACCACTGGCTCGTTCGGCCTCGTCGGCCGTATTGGCGTAACTTTCGCATCGGTCGTGAACGCCGTTGTTGAATGGAACGACGCCCGCGTAACACGCAACGCGCTGAGCGGTCTGACGGATCGTGAACTGGAAGATATCGGTTTGTGCCGCGGTGATATTGACTTCGTCGCAGAAGGTCGTCGCTAAGAGACAACCACCACTCACTCGCCCCATTCTCCTCTGGGGCACAAAAAAGAACGCCGCGCATTTCACGATGCGTGGCGTTTCTCGTCAATGCTGATCGGTTTAGTGAAGGAATCCGCTGATCTGGGCCGCAAGAAACTCGGAAACCGGATCAATCTGCATCACCCATGCACCAGCCTGTTCAACAGATGTCCCCTGCGCCAGGCTGTCGACACGAAACTGATAGGCCGAAGCGCCCAAGCTTGCCAGCAGAAAGACCTTGAACGCAAATAGGCCCAGAAGGCACCCAAAAAGCGCCTTTACCGGAACCGCAGACTTAACCCGCTGCGGTTTCATGACCACAAGGCCATCCTTGCGCATCGTCGCGCGATAGCCTCGGCTCAGCTTGGCGTGCTTTTTGTTCAAGCGATGAACACGCTGATCGAATTCTAGTTGTTTTCCCGTCATGGCAGCCTCCAAAAACCGCCCCCGTAACCACGTCATGACGGTAATTACAGATTGCGACAAAAAAGAGGCAAAAATCTATTGAAGTTCTGGAAATGGCCTAATTTCGGCCCTTATTGCGCAAAATTAGCGTCGTCCATTCACCAATTTCGTCGCTTCTGACCAGATTGAACCCGTTTTGCGAATAAATCGAGATCACATCATCGGCCTGTTCGTTGAGGATTCCCGACAGGATCGCATATCCCTCACCCCGCAGATTCGCTGCGATTTCAGGAGACAAAGCCACCAGCGGGCCTTTGAGAATATTAGCAAAAATCAGATCGTACGGGGCATGAGACTGCAGGTCAGGGTGGTCGAAACCGGCGGCTTCAACGCAATTCACCTGCCCGGACATGCCGTTGGCCTTCAGGTTTGCCTCGGCCACATCCACCGCAACCTGATCGATGTCGCTGGCGATGATGTTGCCGTTCCAGACCCGCGCAGCCGCCATCGCTAAAACAGCAGTGCCGCAGCCGATATCGGCCACATTGGTAGCCGCAAACCCGTCATCCAGCAGATAATCAAGCGCCTTGAGGCAACCCAGCGTGGTACCGTGATGGCCAGTGCCAAAGGCCATCGCGGCCTCGATCAGCAGCGGGATGCGCCCCTCTGGCAGTTTGTCTGCGTCATGGCTGCCGTAAACAAAGAACCGGCCAGCCTCGACCGGGGCCAGTTCGCGGCGCACATGGGCGACCCAGTCGGTTTCGGGCAGTTCCGAGACTACAAAGGGCTTGGCCTCGAACGCGACCGCCAGAACGGCCAGTGCAGTTTCGTCCGGCGCTTCGGTGAAATAGCCACCCACTTCCCACAGGCCCGAGCCATCCTCGACCTCGAACACGCCGACGCCGGTGGGTTCCGGGTCCAGACGCTCCATCGCTTCGCCCAGACCTTCGGCGGCTTTCTTGCCGGTCAGAGTGGTTAGCGCGGTGAATGTGGGCATGGGGGCCTCCTGTCTCAGTTGAGACAGCGCCTAGGGCCACACGTAGGCAAGGTCAAGCATTTGCAACTACTCCGCAGGTGCCGGAGCGTATTTCGACAAGATGGTCTCGTTACCCGGTTCAGGGTGGCGCGGGATAAGCAGCGAAAGGCCCAGCGACACCAGCGCCATTGCAGCGGCCAGACCAAAGACCGCACCGGGTGACACTACCCAGAGCAAACCCAGCAGCGCAGGCAGAAAGACAGCCGCGATGTGGTTGATCGTGAAAGCCACTGCTGCGGTTGGCGCGATATCGGCCGGGTCGGCGATTTTCTGAAAATAGGTCTTCAACGCCAGCGCCAGAGCAAAGAGTACATGGTCGATCACATAAAGGATCGCCGCCAGCAGAACACCCCAGCCGAACCAGTAGATGCCGCCATAAGCTGCGAAGACAATGGCCAGGCCCGTGTATTCGAAAATCAGCGTACGGCGCTCACCAAACATCGACACCGCTTTGCCCAACATTGGGGCCGCCGCCATGTTGATCACAAGGTTGATCAGATAAAGGCTGGTCAGTTCGTGCACTTCAAAACCGAACTTCTCGACCATCATGAAGCCCGCAAAGACAACGAAGATCTGTCGCCGCGCGCCTGCCATGAATTGCAGTGCGTAGTACAGCCAGTACCGTTTGCGCAGGATCAGCTTTTTGGTCTGCGGCGTGGGTGCGTCGAATTGCGGATAAGCAAACAGACTGAACAGCGCCAGCAACGCCGTAACACCGCCTGCGGCCATGAACACAAAGTTATAGGACAGATCAAACCGATCCCAGGTCAGCACGATCAAGCCATAGACAACCGCCGTGGCCGCCGATCCCATGGCCACCAGCCAGCCCAGCACCTGCGGCGCGCGGTCCTTGGGTAGCCATTGCAGCTGCAGAGACTGGTTCACCGTTTCGTAGTAGTGAAAGCCGATCGAGCTGAACAAAGTCACGAAAAGCAACCCGCCCAGACTGGGGAACCACGCGGTCACCGCCGTCGCCACGCCCAGCATCATCAGCGAAATCATCGCCAGCATCTGCTCGCGGACGAAAATGATCACCGCAATCACGCCAACGGCCAAGAAGCCCGGAATCTCGCGCACCGTATGCAGCAGGCCGATATCCGCGCCGTCGAAGTTGGCAACCTCGATGACGAAGTTGTTGAGTAGCGCGCTCCACGCGTTGAAGGCGATGGGCATGGTCAGCGCCATCACGAACAAGAGCGTGATGGGACGGCGCCAGAACGGCAGGCTCTGCGCCTCGGAAAGCGGCATGGGTTTCAGCATGGGACTCCCTCTACGCCTATTTTCGCGGTTTGGCGAGGGCCAAGGACGTGGCGCACATTGGCTCTGCGCAGGCGCAGAGTCAGTAAAAGCTCTGCGGGTCGATATCGACGGTCAGGCGGATGTCACCCTTCAGGCGCAGGGGGGCGATCCAGCGGGCGATGGCGTCCTGAATGGGCGCGCCCTTGGGGGCCTTTACCAACAGTCGCACACGGTGACGCCCCCGGATACGCGCAATCGGCGCAGGGGCCGGGCCAAAGACCTGCGCGCCGATATCTCGCAGAGGTACATCGTTGCGGGCCATAGCGTTGCCGATATCGAAGACCGGCCCGACCTCGGGCCCCGACAACACGATCCCCGCCATACGCCCATAGGGCGGGACTCCGGCGGCCTGCCGCCCGGCGGCCTCGGCCTTCCAAAATCCCTCTTCATCGCCCGACAGGATGGCCCGGATCACCGGGTGCTCCGGTTGAAAGGTCTGCAACAGCGCCTGCCCCGGCTTGTCCGCTCGGCCAGCGCGACCTGCGACCTGCCGCATCAATTGAAACGTCCGTTCGGCAGCCCGCAGGTCGGCGCCGTGCAGTGAGAGGTCGGCATCAATTACGCCGACAAGGGTCAGCTTTGGGAAGTTATGCCCCTTGGCCACTAGTTGCGTACCAATGACGATATCTGCGTCGCCCTCGGCAATCTCTTCTATCTTGGCCTTCAACGCCCGCGCCGAGCCGAAAAGATCGGAACTGAGCATGGCGATCTTGCCTTCGGGGAAGGTGGCCTCGGCCTCTTCTGCCAGCCGTTCTATGCCCGGTCCGACCGGGGCCAGTTTACCCTCAACCCCGCAGGATGGGCAGGCCTCGGGCATCGGCTTGGTCTCACCGCATTGGTGGCACATTAGTCGTTTCAGGAATCTGTGCTCCACCATCCGCGCATCGCAGTGGTCGCAGGCGATCTGTTCTCCACAGGCCCGGCACAGCGTCACAGGTGCATAGCCCCGACGATTGATGAACAAGAGCGACTGCTCGCCCCGTTCGATCCGCTGCCGCACCGCCTGCCGCAGAGACGGGGAAATCCACGTTCCCGGCTGCATCTGCTCGGCCCGCATGTCGATAGGCTTCATCTCGGGCAGCACCGCCACGCCAAACCGCGATGTCAGGTCGAGCCGTTCATATTTTCCGGCCTCGGCATTGGCCCAGCTTTCCAGTGACGGCGTGGCACTGGCCAAAATCACCCGCGACCCGCAAATGGCTGAGCGCAGAACCGCCATGTCGCGGGCGCTGTAGTGCACGCCGTCTTCCTGTTTGTACGAGGTGTCGTGTTCTTCATCGACCACCACCAGCCCCAAATCACGAAACGGCAGGAACAGCGCCGACCGCGCGCCCACCACCAGCTGCGCATCCCCCTGCCCCACCATTCGCCAGACCCGGCGACGTTCCGTCATGGTCGCGCCTGAATGCCATTCCGCCGGACGCGCGCCGAACCGCGCCTCAACCCGGGTCAGAAATTCGGCTGTCAGGGCAATCTCGGGCAGCAGCACCAGAGCCTGCCGCCCCGTCCGCAGCGCTTCGGCGACCGCTTCCAGATAAACCTCAGTCTTGCCTGAGCCGGTCACGCCTTTCAGCAGCGTGGTTCCATAATTTCCGGTGCGCTGTCCGGCCCGCAACCTGGTAACCGCAGCCGCCTGATCCTCGGTCAGTTCTTTGCCCGGCAGGTCCGGGTCCAGATGTGGATAGGGTAGATCGCGGGGGCTGTCCTCTTCCCGCACCGCACCCTGTTTCACCAGCCCTTTCACAACGGAGGACGTCACCCCCGCCTGTTCGGACAATTCCTTCAGCGTGAAAGCCAGCCCGCCATAGTCGCGCAGCACTTCCAGCACACGGGTCCGCGCATCGGTCATCCGATCCGGCTCGCTATTACCAAGGCGGTAAATCTTGCGCATCGAGGGCGGATCACCCAATCCCGGCGCGCGCGTCGCCAGCCGCAGCATCGCGGGCATCGGCGTCAGCGTGTAATCGGCCACACGACCCAGAAACACCCGCATCTCTTCGCGCATCGGTGCGACTTCAAGCACCCGGATCACCGACCGAGCCTTGCTGATGTCGAAGCCACCTTGCCCCGGCCCCCAAACCACGCCCAGCACCTTTCGCGGCCCCAAAGGCACTTCGACAAAAGCACCCAGAAAACACCCGCCCTCGGGTGCTTTATAGTCCAACGTCCGGTCCAGCGGCTGCGTTGTCAGCACCGCAACCAGCTCTCCTTGGTCGAAAAAACCGTTAGCGCTCACTGTATATCCTTTGCAGGGGGTTCCAGCATGGGTCTCTTTGAGGTAAAGCCATCCGCGACCAAGGCCAACCCATCAAAGGACTGCCCTCATGAAATTCTTCGTAGACACAGCCGAGATCGAGGCAATCGCCGAACTGAACGATCTGGGCATGGTGGACGGTGTGACCACCAACCCGTCGCTGATCCTGAAATCGGGTCGCGACATTCTTGAAGTAACCAAAGAAATCTGTGATCTGGTCGATGGACCCGTCTCGGCCGAAGTCGTCGCGACCGAGGCTGACGACATGATCGCCGAAGGCCGCAAGCTGGCCAAGATCGCTCCGAATATCGCCGTCAAGGTTCCGCTGACCTGGGCCGGTCTGAAAGCCTGCAAGACGCTGACGGACGAAGGCCAGATGGTCAACGTGACGCTTTGCTTCTCGACCAACCAGGCGATTCTGGCAGCCAAGGCAGGTGCGACCTTCATCTCTCCCTTCATCGGCCGCCTGGACGACATCAACCTCGACGGCATGGACCTGATCGCCGATATCCGTCAGGTCTATGACAACTACGGGTTCGAAACCGAAATCCTGGCCGCGTCGATCCGCACAGTGAACCACGTGACCGACAGCGCCCGTATCGGTGCGGACGTGATCACCGCCCCGCCCGCCGTGATCAAGAAACTGGCCGATCACCCGCTGACCGAAAAGGGCTTGGAAACCTTCCTGGCAGACTGGGCCAAAACCGGTCAGAAAATCCTCTGATCCCATGCGCGACCGCGCGGCGCCGTCAGGTGCCGCGCCCGGCCCAACTGCAAAACCTGATCCTTTGATCAGGGCCTTGCAGGCGGGAGCGTTTCCGACACACGCCCATACGAAATCCACTTTTGCCTGCAATTTTCCCAAGGCAAATGCCGCATTCCGTGTTATAAGCCGCTCAACAAAAAAAGACCGGACGGGACATGAGCAGTAACACCAAACTTAAGGACAATCTCCGCGCCGCGATTCTGGCAGAACCAGACGCCGTGCTGGACGACAAGGATCTGATGCAGGCGCTCGTGGCCGCCAATGAACAGGCGCGCGGTGACAATGTTATCGACCTGCGCGGCATCGCCATGCAACGGCTCGAGGCGCGGCTTGACCGGCTCGAAGACACGCACCGCTCGGTCATTGCGGCGGCGTATGAGAACCTCGCTGGCACCAATCAGGTGCATCGCGCCATCCTCCACCTGCTGGAACCCGTCGATTTCGAGGATTTCCTGGCCACACTTGGCAGTGAAATTGCCGATATCCTGCGGGTGGACCACATCACTCTGGTTCTGGAAACCACGGTCCGGCAGGAAGACCCCGCCATCGAAAAGCTGGGCGGTGTGCTGACCGTGGTCGAACCGGGTGCCGTTGATGCCTATCTCAGTCAGGACCGCGGCGGACCGGCACGGCAAGTTGTCCTGCGCCCGATTGCACATGCTGAACCCCGGGTGTTCGGCACCATGGCAGGTCGGCTTCGTTCCGAAGCCTGTCTGAGGCTGAATTTGGGTGAGGGCCGCCTGCCCGGCATGATCGTCATGGGCGCCAAAGACGCTAACCACTTCACTCCGCAACTGGGCACCGACTTGCTGTCCTTCTTCGCTGGCGTGTTCGAACGCTCGATGCGCCACTGGCTGTCGTGAGCCTGATCTCCCCAGCCTGCCGCGATGCGCTACAGCATTGGCTCGACAGTCTGGGGGCACTGGCCGGGCGGTCCGAGAATACACAGACCGCCTACCGAGGTGATGTCACCGATTTCCTGTCCTTCATGACGCTGCACCACAGCGAACGTCAGGGACTGGCCGCATTGGCCCGGATCACCGTGTCCGACATGCGGGCATGGATGGCGGATCAACGGGCCTCCGGCGTCGGCGCGCGGTCACTGGCGCGCAAACTCTCGGCCGTCAAAAGTTTCTACCGCTGGCTGTCCGAGCGCGAGGGGTTCGAACCGACGGCCGTGCTGTCGACCCGCGCGCCAAAATTCACCAAGAAACTGCCCCGCCCTCTGGCCGAAGATGCCGCCCGTGCCATGATCGAAACGGTCGAACTGCAATCGACCAACGATTGGGTCGCGGCCCGAGATGTGGCCGTGGTAACCCTGCTTTACGGCTGCGGGTTGCGTATTTCTGAGGCCCTGTCCCTGACCGGCGCCGACGTGCCCCTGCCCGAGTCTCTGCGAGTCGTCGGCAAAGGCGACAAAGAGCGGATCGTACCCGTCCTACCCGCCGCCCGCACAGCAGTGGATCGGTACCTGCAGCTATGCCCTCATCCGCAGGACAAGGACAAGGCCCTGTTCCGTGGTGTGCGGGGCGGGGCGTTGAACCCACGTGCCATTCAGGGCGTCATGGCCAAGGCGCGGATGCAGCTTGGCCTGCCCGCTACGGCCACACCGCACGCTTTGCGGCACAGCTTTGCCACCCACCTTCTGTCCGCCGGGGGCGATCTGCGCGCGATTCAGGAATTGCTGGGCCATGCATCGCTCTCAACCACCCAGACCTATACAGCCGTCGATACGGCCCGGTTGATGGAGGTCTATAATCGCGCCCACCCCAAGGCGTGATGTTCTCGCATTGTGACGTCACCCATTCATCTTAGTTCGGCTTTTGGTTTGCATCTGGCGAACGCATCGGTCATGACACCCGCATGACCCTCAGATTCAAAGCGCTTTTTGTCCATCTCTTCACCGCTACCGGAGCTGTTTTCGCGATGCTGGCCATGCTGGCCGCTGTCGAAGAGAAATGGAGCCTGATGTACCTGTGGCTGGTGGTTTCGTTCATCGTGGACGGTATCGATGGCCCTCTGGCCCGGCATTATCACGTCAAGAAAAACGCGCCCGAGTTTGATGGCGTATTGCTGGATCTGATTATCGACTACCTTACCTATGTGTTCATACCGGCTTATGCGCTGTTCAAATCCGGGCTGATGGATGGATGGACCGGTTGGTTCGCGATCATCGTCATCACCTTTGCTAGCGCTATGTATTTCGCCGATACGCGCATGAAAACAAAGGACAACTCCTTTTCCGGATTTCCCGGATGCTGGAACATGTTCGTGATCGTGATCTTCGCGCTCGAACCCAATTTCTGGGTCATCCTGCTGCTGGTGTCACTGCTGTCCGTGGCGATGTTCCTGCCCCTGAAATTCATCCACCCCGTCCGCACGGAACGCTGGCGCGCTGTATCGCTGCCTATGGCCTTTGCATGGACCTTCTTTGCCGGCTGGGCCGCCTGGGTCGATTTCCACCCCGAAAGCTGGGCGCATTGGGGTCTGGTGATCACCAGCCTGTATCTGGTGTCGGCGGGGATTGCGCAGCAGATCATACCGCAGCGCAAAAGCGCGGATTACAGGACCTCCTGAACCTCAAACTCGGTGCCGTTATGGGTAAAGACGTCACCCTCTTGCAGGCCGATCATGGCCAGATAGATCGGGCTTTGGGTTGAGATCCCCATATAGGTCTTGCCGTCCACATCAAACCGCGTAGTTGAAACGCAAACCACAAAGCGACGGTTGTTGAACTTGACCACGGCCCCAGGCTGCACCGTATCAGTGATGCTGAAATCGGTGTTTTCGATCACGTCGATCTTGGCGTGATGGGCATGCACCGGGGCATCAAAAGCCGCCGCCAGATCTGCATTCTCACGTGAGGCGGCGATATCGTCCTTGTCATGCCCTTCCCGGTCATCCAACTGAGAATCCTTCAGGAAAGCGTCGTAATGGGCCTGAGCCGTCGCCAATTCTTGCTCTTCCAGCGACATCAGTCGGTCTATGATGGCCTTCTTACGGCCGGCCGGGTCAGTTGGGGCAGTCATGCAATGCGATCCTTTGAATTCTCTATCTGATACAAATTGAGCCTCAACCAGCCGGATTGCAACAGAATTCCGCGGGTCAGATCAGCAGGCCCGCCGCCCGTTCATGGCGCAGCAGGGCAACCTTGGTCTCAATTCCTCCGTCGCCAGAAAAGCCGCCCAGTCCGTTGGCTGCCAGCACCCGGTGACAGGGGATGATGATCGGGATCGGGTTGGCTCCGCAGGCTTGCCCCACGGGCTGAGGGGGCTGCCCCAACTCTTTGGCGATGTCGCCGTAAGTGCGTGTCTCGCCCAAGGGGATAGCGAACATGAGGTCACAAACCTGCTGTTGAAATTTTGACCCAGCCACGCGGTAGGGCAAATCAAACCGCTCCAGTTGACCCTGATCATAAGCCGTCAACTGCGCGGCGGCTTCCTGCAACAAGGGCGTTTGGGATCCCTTGTTCCGACCATCCCACACAAGACGCGTGACGGCTCCGTCGGTTTCTTCGACCCCAAGGCAGCCAAACTGGGTTTCAACGGCAATCATCGGCATGATGGCAGCGTTTCAGATCGCCGCCCCCGCTGCAACGAAAAACCCCCGGCCGATGGCCAGGGGGTCTGATCTTAGCTCAGTGCTTCGTTGCAGCGTCCACAGACACCTGCGTGAGTGTGGCGGCCAACATCGGGCAGGATCTTCCAGCAGCGCTGGCATTTCTCGCCTTCGGCCTTTTCGAACACCACCGCGACGCCCTCGATTTCCGGTACGCGGAAGGCTTCGGCGGGGGCCGGGTCGCCGGTAACAGTCAAGCCCGAGGTGATGCACATGTCATCCACGTCAAAGGTGGCAAGCAGATCGCGGGTTTCCTGATCCTCGACATGCACGATCGGCGCGGCCTCAAGGCTGGAACCTATTACCTTGTCCTGACGCTGGATTTCCAACGCAGCGGTCACGGCACGACGCACGCGGCGCACTTTTGCCATATAGGTTTCCAGTACCTCGTTGCGCCAGTCGGCTGGAGTGTCAGGGAAGTCCACCAAATGGACCGAGCTGTCATCGCCCGGAAAGCGCTCCAGCCAGACCTCTTCCATGGTGAAGACCAGAACCGGTGCCAACCAGGTGGTCAGGCGGTGGAACAGGATATCCAGCACGGTGCGGGCCGCGCGGCGGCGCAGGCTGTCACCGTCGCAATACAGTGCATCCTTGCGAACGTCGAAGTAGAAGGACGACAAATCGACCGTGGCAAAAGTGAACACGGCACTGAACACGCCCTGGAAGTCGAAGGACGCATAACCCTTGCGGACCTGCTCATCCAGATCGGCCAGACGGCTGAGCACCCAACGTTCCAGGCGCGGCATTTCCTCGGGCGCGACGCGGTCGGCTTCGGTGAAGTCGGCCAGCGAGCCCAGCATGAACCGCATGGTGTTACGCAGGCGGCGGTAGCTGTCAGCGGTGCCTTTCAGGATTTCCGGCCCGATCCGCTGGTCGGCGGTATAGTCGGTCTGAGCCACCCACAGGCGCAGAATATCCGCGCCGTACTGTTTGACGACCTCTTCCGGCACGATGGTGTTGCCCAGCGATTTGGACATCTTGTTGCCTTTGGCATCCAGCGTGAATCCGTGTGTCACCACGTTGCGGTACGGCGCACGACCCTTGGTGCCGCAGGCCTGCAGCATGGACGAATGGAACCAACCGCGGTGCTGGTCGGTGCCCTCCATATAGACGTCGGCGATGCCATCCTCGGTCCCGTCCTCACGGTCGCGCAGAACGAAGGCATGGGTTGAACCGGAATCAAACCATACATCCAACACGTCGAACACCTGATCGTAGTCGTCGGGGTTGGCGATGCCGTCGAGGATCTTCTCTTTAAAGCCTTCAGTGTACCAGATATCCGCGCCGTCTTTCTCAAACGCCGCCTTGACGCGGACGTTGACCTCTTCGTTGCGCAGAAGGTAATCCGCGTCGGTCGGCAAAGCGCCCTTCTTGGTGAAGCAGGTCAGCGGCACACCCCAGGCGCGCTGGCGGGACAGGACCCAGTCCGGGCGCGCCTCGATCATGGAATACAGGCGGTTGCGACCGGTCTGCGGAGTCCATTTCACCAACTCGTCTATGGACCGCAGGGCGCGTTCGCGGATGGTGTCGCCCATCTCACCCATGCCATCGTCCAGTTTACGGTCAACCGATGCGAACCACTGCGGCGTGTTGCGATAGATGATCGGCGCTTTCGAGCGCCACGAATGCGGATAGCTGTGCTTGATCTTGCCACGCGCCAGCAGGCCACCAACCTCGACCAGCTTGTCGATGACGGCCTTGTTCGCGTCACCCTCACCGCCCTTGCGGGACAGGATGTACTTGCCGCCAAAGAACGGCAGATCGGCGCGGAACGAGCCATCGTCCATCACGTTATAGGTGATGACCTGTTCCAGCATGCCCAGATCGCGGTAAAGCTCGAATTCCTCCATACCGTGCGACGGCGCGCAGTGGACGAAGCCAGTGCCTTCGGTATCGGTCACGAACTCAGCCGCGCGAAAGTCGCGGATGTCGTCCCATTCGCCATTGCCGCCCTCGGCCCCGGCCAGCGGGTGGGTCAGTTGCACGCCCGCCAGCTCATCCGTGGTCACGTCACGGACGCGGGTCCACTGGTCATCGTTCAGGC
The DNA here is from genome assembly GCF_056542405.1 of Ruegeria sp. AD11(2025). Taxonomy (NCBI): domain Bacteria; kingdom Pseudomonadati; phylum Pseudomonadota; class Alphaproteobacteria; order Rhodobacterales; family Roseobacteraceae; genus Ruegeria; species Ruegeria sp. AD11(2025). The sequence goes on from NZ_JBQFZU010000011.1 coordinate 26,496, forward strand.
GCGCTCGGCCCAGAACGTCGGCGGCCAGATTATCGGCCAGCAGGAATTTGTCTCCGACTTTAGCCCAGCATTCGTCAGGCGCTCCAGTGACTTCGTACAGGCCGTAAGAGATGTCCTTGCCAAAAACGACAGCCTTGTTCGAAGGCATCGTCCAAGGGGTGGTCGTCCAGATCACCACAAACGCGTCATCCAGATCGCCTGCATTCACGACCTTGAACTTCACCCAGATGGTGAAGCTTTCCTTGTCGTGATACTCGACCTCGGCCTCGGCCAGAGCGGTTTTTTCGATGGGCGACCACATCACGGGCTTTGAGCCCTGATAAAGCGTGCCGTTCATCAGGAACTTCATGAACTCGTCGGCGATCACGGCCTCGGCGTGATAGTCCATCGTGATGTAGGGATCGGCCCAGTTGCCTGTGATGCCCAGACGCTTGAACTCTTCACGCTGGATGTCGATCCAGCCTTCGGCGAACTTGCGGCATTCCTGACGGAAATCGACGACGTTCACCTCGTCCTTGTTCTTGCCCTTCTTGCGGTACTGCTCCTCGATCTTCCACTCGATCGGCAAACCGTGGCAGTCCCAGCCCGGAACATAACGCGCATCAAAGCCCATCATCTGATGGGACCGCACGATCATGTCCTTGATGGTCTTGTTCAGCGCGTGGCCGATATGCAGGTGACCGTTCGCGTACGGGGGGCCGTCATGCAGCGTAAAGGGCTGGCGGCCCACTTTTTCACGCAGGCGGTCATAGACGCCGATGGTCTCCCACCGCTCCAGCCATGCGGGCTCGCGCTTGGGCAGGCCGGCGCGCATGGGGAACTCGGTTTTGGGCAGGTTCAGCGTGTCTTTGTAATCAGGTGTCTGGATCGTGTCGGCGCACATTGGGGGCGTCCTTTGGATGATCTGGTCGTACTAGGATCGAAGCGGTCGGTGCGAAGTCTCAAACACCTTTGCCCGGCGTCTCAGAGGGTCAGAGCGCCGGGGATATAATTCGAATAATGATGGCCGTCCGGTCATACATGGCCGCGCTTATAGGACGCCCGCGCCTAATGGTCCAGAGGTTCCGCCCCTTGCGGCGAATGGCGCAGCTTGGCCCAGCGGTTGAGCCACGCCAGACCCGCCAGCGCAAGGCCCAGAGCCAGCAGCGAGAACACCCGGATCAGGCCGCCCAGCCCGGCAATGTCGATGAGGAACACCTTGGCCACGGCCAGCCCGATCACCCCCAGACCTGCCTTGCGCATCAGGTCGGATCGGCGCGCCAGCGACTGGTAGAACAGTGCTGCCCCGATCACCAGCAGGGCCATGGTATAGGTGTAAAGTTCGGGCTGGGTCACACCGTTGTCCTCATACATCCCGGCGGCACCCTGCCAGACGTGACGGATCATCAAGCCCAGCCAGACCGCCGCCAACACGCTGCTAAGCCCCCAACTGGCGCGCTTCAGCCACAGCGGTGTGGCATGGATGCGCCAGACCGAGAACCCGATGGCCAGCGCAGGCAACAGGTAAGCCACCGCCAATGTGTTCAGGACAGGCGGGCCCAGAACCGGCGGCGCGATTGTGCTGAGCAACGGGTTCGACTCAGCCAGCGCCTGTGCCAGCCGGAATAGGCCATGCCCGGCAAAGAACGCGGCCAAAAGATAGCGGGCATAGTTCAGCTTGCCGCCCAGTTCGAACCGCTGCACCTGTGCGAAGGCCAGCATCAGCCAAATGAGCGCGAGCAGACCCAGCCCCCAATGACTGTTGGTGGCACCGCCTTCGCCAAAGCTCTGCAGCCAGCGTTCCAGCAAAAGCGACAGCAGGATACCCCCGGTCGCCCAGGCAGCGCTCTCCAGGAGCAGCGATGCCACGGGGCGGGTCAGAGGACGGATCAACAGCCATCCGATCAGGAACCCGACGGTGGCTGCGCTGTAAACCAGCGCCATCTCGGCCACCGGCGCTGAACTGGCCCAGACAAGACCCGGGTTCAGCACCAGTCGCACCGTGACCGTGAACACTCCGGCCCAAATGAACCAGCTCAACGGAGGCAGGGTGAACTTGCGATCCAGCGCAGCGGCCACAACAATCATCACGACCAGAGCAATGGTCAGCGCCGCTGAACTGAGGACGATGACGCAGGCAAAGGTCAAACAGGACAGCGCCGAAAGCGTCGCCAGAGACGCGCGCATCCGTTCGTCGCCATCAATGCGCGCAAAGCGCTCGGCAAAGACAACCATCAGCACGCCCAATGCGATGCCATGCAGCGCCCACGGGTAGGCTCCGATGGTGTCTGCGGGATGCCAGCCGACCTCAAGCGCGATGGCCAGAGCGGGTGCAAAGACAGCAGCCGCACCGGCCCAGACCGCCGGGAATGTGGGCGCCTGTATCGAGCGCCACGCTGCGGTGACTGAAATCACCGCGCCCAGCATGATCAGGATCGTGACCACCCACGGGTAATCTGCCTCAGCCGTTTCGGCATAGGTTTCGGCGAACTGGCGCAGCACGATGCCGTCATCCCAGCCATGCACCAGAACGAACCAGATGAGGCCAAGCGCAGGCAGCGCGATTGCGTCCTGCAAGGCCTCGGCCTGCCTGCCCCACAGCATCAGGCCAAGTGTCAGCCCCGCCAGCAGCGCAACTCCCAACCAGAACTCAGCGGGGCTGTCGGCCCAGTGCACCGACAGAATGACGGAACTTACGGCAACTGCACCAAAACCCAGCCGGGTTGGAAATTCGGGCCACGCGCCTCCCTTTTTGCGACGGATGATCTGGCTGATCATCACGCCGCCATGATCGGGCCAAACACGCCGAACGGGGATAGCAATCGCAATCACCGCCAGCGCCGTGACGCAGATCAGGTAGTCAGGTTCCGTCAAGGGTGAGGACAACACCAGCAACAGGCAGGCCGAATACGCACCGAACAAGGTCAGAACCGAGATCCACGCCCAGCGCCGGACCGTGTCGATTCCCAGACCCAAAACGGCGATCACAAAGAAATAGGCATACAGCCAGCTAGGGTCCTTGGACGCGCCGCCAACGACGAAGGGGGCCGAAAAGGCTCCGATCAAACCAACGGCGGCCAGTAAGGGGCCGTGAAACCACCCCAAAACCAACCCCAACAGTGCGACAACAACCATCGCAGCCAGCGCGGCTTCGGGGCCGATCAGGTCATAGAGCTGCCTTGCGGCCAGAATGCCTCCGAACAGGGTGACCAGACCGGCGCCGGAGAAGACCGAGGGCAAATAGGCGGTGGCCGAGGATTCGTCATCGCCATACCTGCGGCGGATCACTTCGCCGGCAACGATCAGCGCCGTACCGAATACCAACGCGGCAATCACGCGGGCGGACGGCGGCAGCAACCCGTTATCAACGCCGTATTGAACCAGAAATATCCCCGCCAGCGCCAGCGACAAGGCCGACACCGCATAAAACCAATTCTCCCGCAACCAGGTCGAGAGGGCAGCAAACCGATCCTCGCGAAACACAACGGCGGCAGGCGGGGACTGCTCGGCAGCGGGCCGAGGTGTTTGAGCCTTGGACCACGGGGCAGGCTTCGGTGGCTTGTCCGGTTTCTCGGTCGGTTTGCGCGGCTCGGGCCGGGCTGGCACAGCGCGCGCCTCGGGCACATCTCCACCCAGCGCGCGGAGTTGCAGTTCAAGCTGTTCGACCCGGCGGCGCAGGCGCGTGTGACCGACAAGCAGAACAATAATGGCCACTGGTATGGCCAACACGATCAATCCGACAAGAACAAGCAGGGATTCCAATGGGCTCTCCGGGTGGTTTCAACGCCAAGCTACCCGAGGCTCGCAGCAGGCAACAGTCAGAAATCCCGGCAATTTACTCATAGGCCTGCGGGCTAAATCCACCCGATTGTCGGGCGCGCGATCATCAGCCAAAGGATGGTCAACACCGCCGCAAATGCCGGAAACCCGCAGGCGAACCAGATACGGAACAGACGGTGATAGACCTGCGGCAAGGGCACGGCGCTGTCAGCCGCCGCCTGCGCCAGCCCGCGCATTCGCACTTGTATCCAAACGACCGGCAGCCAGAACACCCCGGCCACCGCGTAAAGCATCAGCGAGGCCAGAACCCACCCTTCGGTCAGGGACCAGCCCAACCGCCATGCCAGCAGCCCCCCGGTTATGGGCTGGGCAATAACGGCCGTTGTCGTGAACAGCAGATCGGCTAGAACCACCACTCCGGCGGTCTGCGCGATGAACCGGGCATCACCCGAGCGGTGCGCGATCAGCATAAAAAAAGCGATCCCCGCACCAGTGCCCAGCAGGACGCAGGCTCCGATGATGTGCAGCCAACGCAGGATCAGGTCCGGGTCCATCAGCGGCTCTGCAACAGGGGCCAGGCGACAAGCGAGAGCGTCATCGCCGGCAGGATCTTGATCAATGGGCCGAGCGGGTCGAGCCATAGGCCCGGCACCGCGAAACTTGCGGCCAGTAGGTAAACGAGGGCAACGGCAACCTGCGCCAGACAGGCACGCGCCGCCCAAGGGCGCCACAGGATGGCAAGGCCCAGTGCGATATCGACGAAGGACCAGAACAGGACGCTGGCAACGGCCAAAGCCATGCCCCACCCGGCTTCGGTCAGAATGGCCGCTGCCTTAGGCAGACTGATCAAGCCAGTTAAGCCGGATAACACCCAGAAGAGGCTCAGCACTGCAACGACCAGAGGCATCAGCAGCGACATCCGCGCAGTCAGGCGGTGCTCACGCGAGCAGGTCAAACCTGCATAGACCTGTGGTAAGCTGGCCAGCGACTGCCCCGTGGCCGCTCGGTAGGGTTCGGGGTCACCCACCACACCGTCTGCCATCACTGTCATCGCATTGCTGCGCAAGGGCGAGCGCCACCCCAAATGACCCAACCCGTCGGCACAGGCCGAGATCAGGCCGGTCATCACCTCTGGCACTACCACCGTGGCCCGCGCAGCCGGGAACCCCATCCATTTACGGGTCTCTGCCAGCACTTGGGACAACGAGGCCGGAGTGTCCTCGACCAGATCATAGGTCCCCTCCGGCAAGTCCTGCGCCACGGCCTGCACAACGGCGCAGCACAGGTCCGGCATCCCGACACATTGAACGAGAGTGTCGGGATACGCGATTGGCTGCACCAATGGTACCGCCGTCAGCATCCGCAACAGCGCGGTGCCGCCAAAATCCGATTGCCCGATCACCAGCCCCGGCTTGAGGATCCACAACGCAGCGCCGCTTGCCCGCAGCGCCGCATCCCCGGCGGCCTTGGTGCGCATAAAGTCAGTGTCGGCATCGGGTTCGGCCCCAATGGCCGATATCTGGACCACGGCGATATTCCTTTGCGCGCAGGCATGGCCCAAAGCTGAAATGGCGGTGTGGTGAACGGTTTCAAGATCATCTGCCGGACCATCCTGCAGTGCGCCGGCGCAGTTCACGACGCAATCAATGCCCTGCACGTGCTTGTCCCAATCCTCGGGCCGCAAACAGGCCCGCAAGTCACCCAGTATCTGCGGAACGTCCCCAAGAACCTGAGCCCCCGATTTCTTGCTGCGTACAAAGGCCGACACACGCACGCCCTCAGCCCGCAGCGACCACGAGACCGCGGCGCCGATAAATCCGTAAGCCCCTAAAACCAGAACGTTTTTATTCGCAAGCTGCAATTGGCACTCAATCACTTGAACCTGTTTGCCGCAGCCTAACCGTTGGCCGAAGTTTGACCAGCCGTTTACGCTGCCCTGCGACAATCTTGGCCGTCACGGGTGAAACAGAGACCCGACAAGATACGCGATCAACGCCGCGGCCCCGCCGATCACAAAGGTTTCGAACCCGGATCGCCAACAGGGCGCCAATGACCAGCGGCTCTTGAACGCTCCGATGGAAAAGAAAACGCCCATGGTCATGCAGGCCGAGATCGTAAAGGCATGATCAAACCCAAGAAGGAACGGCAGCAGCGGCACCATGCCGGCAACGAGGAACGCGATGAAGGTCGCCATTGCCGCCTTGAACGGATGGGGATCAACGCTGCCGAGGCCGTATTCGCCCTCGACCATCAGGTTGATCCAGTTTTCGTGGTTGGCTGTGATCGCATCTGTCGCCTCGTCCAGAACGCGGCCCGACAGGCCCTTCTGCGCCAGAATCTCGCGCACCTCGCGGCGCTCACCGTCGGGGTAGAGGTCGATATGGCGCTCTTCGATGGCGCGGATGCGGCGGATGTTGTCCAACTCGGCCTTTGTACCCGAGTAATTCCCGGCGGCCATGGAAAACCCATCCGCCAGCACGTTGGCCAGACCCAAGGCAACGATGATGAACGGGGACAGCCCAGCGCCAGCAACCCCGGCCACGATGGCAAAGGTGGTCACCGACCCGTCAATGCCGCCATAGACCACATCGCGCAGCACGCCCCGACCGGGTGGCGCATTGATCCGCGCGGCGATTTCTTGCTGGCTGTGTCCGTGATCGGTCATGGCTGGCTCCGGCTTTGTTATGCATGCCAACCGGCCAAAGGGCTTTGCGGCAGGTCAAGTTTTGGAAAACAACCCGCTGAGCGCACGCTTGATCATCCCGCGCGTTGAAGGTTTGTGCCGGTCGGAAAATGGCAGCGGTCGGCAGACCTCCATCGCGGCCACGCCAACCCGCGCGCTGAGTGCGCCGTTCACCAGCCCCTCGCCAAATCGGCGTGACAGTTTGCTGAGGACCGATCCGCCCAAAATAGGCTCCAGCAGGTCGTCACCCACGGCCACGGCCCCGGTCGCCACCAGATGCACAAAGACAGTCCGCGTCAGACGCCAACTGCCCAAAAACCCTGCGCGGCCGCCATAGATCTCGGCCACCCGGCGGATCATCCGCAACGAAGCCGCAAGCGCCGTCACAACATCGGCCAACGCCAAGGGCACCAGTGCGGTCACAGTAGCAACCTGCCGGGCGGCGGCCTCGACCTCGCGGCTGGCGGCAGCATCCAGAGGGGCCAGCAACTCGTCTTCGGCCAGGGCCAGCAGGGTTGACGCGTCGAATTGCTCGCCCATCCGTTCGGCCAGACGATCGCGGCCCCATTGGGTTTCGTCGCGCCCTTTGTAGAACGCGATCAGGCGGTTGGTCACCGCGCGGGCCTGCGCCAGATCACCCTCGGCCAGTGCAACATCCGCAGCGTGGCGCATTCCATCCACGCGGGACAATCGCCCAATAGCCGCCAGTTCCCGCACCGCGATGATCAAAGCAACCAGAACAAGCGCCCCGATCAACCCCGTCACGACCCAGCCCAAAATCGGCGCGCGTAGCAGCAGTGAATTGACGAAGTCCCAGGCGGCAACCGAGACCACGGCGCCGATCACCGCCAGCGCCAGCCCCCAGAACCACCGCGACAGGGCTGAGGGCTTCCGCGCCGCCAGCCGCGACGCCGCCTGCATCGCCTGCCCTTGCGGTGGGGCAATATCGGGCACTGGCGGGGCCTGCGCCACATCAGCCGCGGGCTCTTCCGCATCCAGATCGATCAGTACCGGACCTCTAGGCATCTACCGCCCCTTCCCTGCGCCAGATATATTTGATGTCCGGCAGGTTTTCATCATTGTCCGCCCCATCACTGCGGGAAATCTCGACAAATCCGTTGTGTTCATAGAACCGCTGCGCACCAAGATTGGCCTGAAACGCATACAGGGACAGCTGTGCCCGGACGGATTTGGCGTGTTGCAGCAAACGCCGCCCAATTCCTTGCCCACGCGCTGCCGGTGTCAGGTACAGCGAGTGGATGTCATCCCCATTCAGCGCCAGAAATCCAAGGATTCCCCTCTCGGCCTCGGCCACAGTGACCCAGTTCTGGTCAATCATCCAGCCGCAAAAAGCGATCGTTTCGGCGCGGGAGTGCAGCTTGGGCATCCAGCCGTTTTCCCGCGAAAACCCGTGCAGGATCTCTCCGATGCTACCGGCATCCGTGCTGCGGGCGGGGCGGAGGGTCACTGTCACAGGCGGTCTCCGATCAGGAACTGCGCGGCGCGGTCCAACCGAATATGCGGAGGGCCGTCGCCGGGGCGCAGGGTCAGATGCGCGGGCGCAAAAGCCATGAATTCGAAATCCTCACCCAGCCAGCTTTCGGCCCCGTTGCGGGCCGGGCCCAGCAGATGCGCCGGGTCGTCGGGCAATTCGCCGGGATAAAAGGCCGCCTGTTTGCCGTCCAGCAAGGTGCCGCGTACGCATGGCAAGTCAGCCCCGTTGTGATTGCGGATTTCTTCGGTCGTCGCCCGCAGCGCCGCCAGTGACAGCGCCGCCGTTTCCGCCCCGGCAAAATTGGCACGGTCGCGGGCATCGCGGGTCAGAGCTTCCATGATGTGGGTCAGGCGGGGATGTTGCGTGTGGTGAAGGTGATCGGCCTTGGTGGCGGCAAACAAGATGCGCTCGACCCGTTTGCCCAACAGCAACTGGCTGAGCCATGCGTTGCGCCCCGGGCGGAAGGCCGCAAGGATGTCGGCCATTGCTCGTCGCATATCCTCAACCGCTTGTGGTCCTTTATGGATCGCACCCAGTGTGTCGACCAGAACCACCTGCCGGTCGATCCGAGCGAAATGATCCCGAAAGAACGGCTTTACGACCTGAGACTTATAGGCCTCGTACCGCCGCGCCATTTCGCGGTGCAAGCTGCGCCGGGGCGCGTGTCCCTCCACGTTCAGTGGCGCGAAGGTTAGCACCGGAGACCCTGCCAAATCGCCCGGCAACAGGAATCTCCCGGGTGTGCAATCATAGAACCCGGCATCGCGCGCAGCGCCGAGATAAGATGCGAATTCCTTGGCTAGGGCCTGCGCTTTGGGTTCTTCATGCGTTTCAGCCGGGTCGCTCGTGTTGACCAAATGAAGAAACGCGGCGGCCTCAGTGCGACCGGCGATACGGTCCAGCGTTTCCGCGGACCAGACCTCATAAGACTTGTCCAGCAGAGCCAAATCCAGCAGCCATTCTCCGGGATAGTCCACGATATCCAGATGGATGGTTCGCGGCCCCTGCAGGCCGGAAAGCAGCCCGGAAGGACGAGCCTTGAAGGACAGGCGCAGCTCGGACACGGCGCGGGTGCTGTCGGGCCAGTGCGGTTGTAGGCCGGTCAGGGCGGCCAGATGGTTTTCGTAGTCGAACCGTGGCACAGTATCGTCCGGCTGCGGCTGCAGGTAGACGGAATTGATGCGACCTTCCTGCTGCGCCACCAGACCGGGCATCCGCCCCCGGTCTAGAAGGTTCGCAACCAAAGAGGTTATGAACACCGTCTTACCCGACCGGGCCAACCCGGTGACGCCCAGACGGATGACTGGTTCAAACAGAGTTTCAGACACACGGTCACCCACGGATTCAACACCGCGCACAAGACTGTCTGCCAGGGATGAGATGACCAAACTGTCGCCCCGCTTTTTTCGTTTCGCTCAAGATAGGTAGAGGTCGCCGCACTTGCCAGAGCTTTCCCACCCTTGCCCCTTTTCTCGCGGCAGGTTACCAGCGGCCCATGCCCAGATACGCGCTGAAAGTCGAATACCAGGGGGAACCGTTCGCCGGGTGGCAGCGGCAAAAGGAATTGCCGTCTGTGCAGGGGGCAATCGAACAGGCCTTGTCGCGCATTCAACCCGGAGAGCATACCATCGCCGCCGCCGGCCGCACCGATGCGGGCGTTCATGCGCTGGGTCAGGTGGCCCATTGCGATCTGGTCAAGGACTGGGACCCGTTCCGCCTGTCCGAGGCGCTGAACTATCACCTCAAGCCGCAGCCGGTGGCCATCGTCAAAGCCGCACAGGTTGACGATGGCTGGCACGCCCGGTTTTCAGCGCTGGAGCGGCAATACCTGTTTCGCATCCTGATGCGCCGTGCCCCTGCAACCCATGACGCCGGACAGGTCTGGCAGATCAATCATCGGTTGGACGTCGACTCCATGCAGGCTGGGGCGGATACGTTGATCGGTCGGCATGATTTCACCACTTTCCGCTCCTCCATCTGTCAGGCCGCCAGCCCGGTCAAAACGCTGGATGAGTTGCGGGTCGAAAAGGTTCAGGGATTTTCCGGCCCCGAGGTGCATTTCCACGTCCGCGCACGGTCATTCCTGCACAATCAGGTGCGCAGCTTCGTGGGAACTCTGGAACGGGTCGGCGCAGGTGCGTGGACGCCCGAAGATGTACGCGCTGCGCTAGAGGCCACCGACCGTGCCGCATGTGGGCCTGTGTGCCCACCGCAGGGCCTTTATCTGGCGCGGGTTGAGTATCCGGAACCGGTATTCGACTAGATCGCGCGCATCAAAAGACCGCTGGCGATCACCACGATAGTCAGTCCCGCCACCAGTTCGATGGTCGGGGCCAACACCGAAGCAAACCGTGTGGCCGAGACTGAAGCCAACAACCCTCCGCGCAGGCCAAACGAGGTCCAACCAACCAGAGTAGTCACCGTTGCCGTGCCCAAAGCCATCGCAAACGCGCCTGCGATGCCGATCATTGCGATGCCCATTTGCCATGTCAGGATCAACACGAACAATGCGCCCGTGCAGGGCCGCGCGGCAATGCCTGCGATCAGCAGCGTGGCTTCGCGAAGGCTGCCAACCTGAGCAACTTCCTCGGCCGTCGGGCCGTGTCGGTGGCCGCAATCGGAACAGACGCCATCATTGTGATCATGGTGATCGTGTTCATGATGGTGGTGATCATGGTGCTGACGCGCTGTTTCGGTCCGATGGCGCCGTGCAAAGCTGCGAATGGAACGGGTCACCAACCAAAGGCCGATCGCGGCAATAGCGGCATAACTGATCGGAGCCATGACTTGCTCGGTTGTGCCCACAAGACTTTCGCGCGACATCTGAAAAATCAGGACACCCGCATAAACCAGCACAACAGCCGTCACCGCCTGCCCCAGACTTGACAGCACGCTGATCGCGGACAAGCGCCAGAAGGCGACGCGACGGCCCAGCCCGTAGCCTCCGATCAGCACCTTACCGTGGCCGGGGCCGATGGCGTGAAAGAAGCCATAGGCGAAACAGACTGTTAGCAGTGTTGCGACCGCTTCGGGCTGCTCGGTTCGAACCGCGCGCAAAGCCCGCGCGATCTGATTCTGAAATTCGCGCTGCTCACCTGCAGCCCAGGCGGCAAGGCTGTCAAATCCGCCACTTCCCCAGAACCACAGCAGCAAAGCAATAGTGATGGCAACCGGAACAATCAGGTATTTGGACATGAAACGAAAATCTCGGACGCAAAGCTCTCCCCGACCATCGGGATATCGTTTTCCTCAAGATCATAATCGGCGTCGAGCGACAGCAGGAATGCCTGCATCTGCGCCAATTGCCCATCAATATCGGGATCAATCCGATCAATCTGGCAGGATGCGGGCCCTGTCACTGTAACGGGGCGCGTCACGTCGTATGCGATGTAGAATGTCTCATCGTAGGCTTTCGCCGTCAGCGAAGATGCAGACACCGGGCCGCCCTCAACCGCACGCAAATGGCTTGTTACAATACGCCCGTCCTCAGTTGTGGCTGTAGGCTCCAACGGGCCGGACAACGCCACCGGAGCGCCATCGGCGAAAACAACCAGATCACCGTTGTACCCTTCAATCCAATGCGCGTCGAAACCCGACAGGACCTGTTCTTCGCCTTCGGTCAAGACGCCATCGAAGTCGTGATCCAGTTTCAACTGTTCAAGTTGGTAAAGCGAGTATAGCTCGTCATAGGCCCAGGTCACGCGCACATGCGTCAACTGGCCGGAGTCGTCCACGATGAACTCAAGCCCGGTGTCGATGTAGACATGCGGGTGCGCCATGGCCGATATCGGCAGGCAACAGGTCAAAAGGGTCACGATACAGCGCATGGGCGAAAGATAGGGGTTCGATCCACGCCCGGCAACGCGTTTCACAGATGACGTGCATAAATCGGCCAAAAGATCAGGCCGGCGGAAACAGGACCAGCGTTTGCAAGGCCGTTCCCACTGGCCCTTCGGTGTCATAGAGCACCGATTGAGACATCCCGATCCCCGAAGGTTGCCAGTGGCACAACGACTCCGAAGCCAACCAATCCGAAACGGGTTCTCGATGGATCTGAACTGTCAGATCAGTATTCATAAACCCCATCTCGGTTGTCGGCGCGTTCCACGAGATACCATTGCCGCAATCGGCCAGCGGGCACAGCGCCTGTATCGGCGATGGAGCCTCTCCCTCCAACAGGGCTGGTACACGCATCCAGACGGTCTTGGGCCCGGCTCCCTGATTGCCGTCCTTCGGATACAACACATCAGAGTGATTGGCGAAGCCGGGCAGATCATGGCGGACCTCGCCGATCGGGAACGGACCTGTCACCGCGTCTTCCAACCGGGGTGGAGCTATCGTCACATTCGGAACCGGTCCCAGATCGCGTCGCGCCAGATGCATGGTCGTCGCGGTGGCGCAGAGCCTGTCATCCAGATCATGCACTGTGACCCGCGTGGTCGCCAGCGTCTTGGTATGGCGGGTGGTTTCCGCCGCCACACGCAGCCCGGCCAAAGGTTGCGGCCGCAGCAGGTCGACGGTCAGACGGGTCAGCATCTTCTCGGGGCCAACCTCGGTTTCTGCCGCCCGCACGATCAGGCCGCTGACCGGCCCTGCGTGGCAGTGATCGGCAGACCACGGTCCGCGCGCCGGATCACAGCCCACAAATGCACCGTCATCGCGCAGATGAAAATATGCCTGTCGGCTTAGCTCTGATGTCCCGCTCATGGGCTACCTCAAGTGTTTTTCTGTTCACCCGACGAAAAGACCGGGCTTTACCTTGGGCCGGAGAATGACTTAGCTGCGGGGAAAATGTCCAGTTCCGCGGCGGGACATAACGCAAATTGAAGCAGTGGGAGGTGCGGCATGGCGTTGTTGATCGAAACCGGGTTGTCTGACTGGATCAGCGACAGCGATATTGCTCGCGATATCAAGCGGCTGCATCCCGACGCGGATGTGCGGACGCCGGACAGCCTTGGAGATCCTGCCGACATCACCATGATCGCCGTCGTCGGGTTGAGCGACGACCACCCCAAACGCCTGCCGAACCTTAAACTGGTGCAAAAGCTGGGCGCCGGGGTCGAGACCATCGTCAGCAATCCCAACCTTCCCCAGCATGTGCGCGTCGCTCGGCTGAAACCGGACGCCCCCGCGCAGGGCATCGCCGAATGGTTCGTGGCTTACATTTTGCGCCATCAACGCCACATGGGCTTTCACGAGGCTGCCCAGCGCCGCGCGGAATGGCTGCCCAGGGCGCCGCTTTATTCCCCCGATACTGTGGTGGGTGTTCTGGGCCTGGGCCATATCGGCGCGCGCAGCGCCAAGATGCTGCGGGCGGTCGGGTTTCAAGTCATGGGCTGGAGCCGTTCCCCCAAACAGATCGACGGCGTGACGTGCCTGCATGGCGATGATGCGCTGCCCGATTTGCTGGGCCAGTGCGATCATGTCTGCGCGATCCTGCCCTCGACCCCTCAGACCGTCAGGCTGTTCGATGCCGGGATGCTGGCCGCGATGAAACCGGGCAGCCAGTTACTGAATGCCGGTCGGGGTGATCTGATCGACGAAACTGCGCTGATCGCAGCGCTGGACAACGGCACCCCCGGCCATGCGGTTCTGGATGTGACCTCAAATGAACCGCTGCCCTCGGACAGCCCTCTCTGGGCGCATCGGGGCGTCACCATCACACCGCATGTGTCAGGCTGGCACCTGGGCGAGGCACTGTCAGATGTAGGCGAGAACTTTCAGCGGCTGGCCGCGGGAAAACCCCTGCTGCACGAGGTTGACAGGGCGCGCGGCTACTAAACCTTAATCAGGGTGTCAGGATCCAGTTGCCACCCGCATCGCGGCAGCGGCGGGTCCGGACCTCTCGGGTCTGATCAGATCCTTCGGGCTGAATAAAGTGCTGCAGATGAACGCAGTTGTCCCGCACATCGCGGACACGGATTGTGCCCTTGGACCCAGACGCGTCATTCACCCAGGTGCTTTCTTCACCGACCTGGGGTGTCCCGTCCGCAAGCATCGCATCTGCAGTCAAGTTCACGACTTCGAAGTCTGCAGGCGTCAGCCCCATTTCGGCAATAATTCGTGAAATCGGCTTAGCATGGACGACCGCCGCCGCTCCAAGAACAATAACCGCCGCCAGTGTAGAAGAAATCCAGGCTTTCATGATCGCCTCGCCTTGCTGAAAAAGATTTGCATTCAAGATTATACCGCCAGCGAACCGGGGCCAAGCCCCCGTTAGGCGACCTTCAAAGTACTCCGAACAAACTTTCGCGACCCTGGTTACCGTTCCGCCCCCACAGCGGGTTTTCCGAGACCTTCTCGAAATAGATCATGGAAATGCAGCCCGGCGGCGATAGCGACCGCCCCGAAGCCGACCCGCAGGCACAAGGCTTACTGTTCGTGGTTGAAGGTGAAATGACGCTGACACTGCGCGACGAGGTGCAACAGCTGGACATATGCGGATACGCATGTATTCCGGCCGACTCTGTATGGCCCCTGCACAACAGCACCAAAGCAACCGCCCGTTTCCACTTGGTCCGCATAACCTATGAAACCGTCCACGGCCTGCCCGCCCCGATCCGATCATCACCAATGAACGCGACGTGACCCTTGTTGAGGTGCCTGGCACCGAGGGCCGCTGGTCCACCACCCGCTTCGCCGACTCACGGGACCTGCGCCACGACATGCATGTGGATACCGTCAATTTCGAATCCGGTGGCGTGTTCCCTTTTGCCAATACACACGTGATGGAACATGGTTTTTATGTGCTTGAAGGCAAAGCGGTCCGCCGGCTCAATCAGGATTGGGTCGAAGTCGAAGCCGACGACTACATGTGGCTGCACGCCTTCTGCCCGCAGGCGTGCTATGCGGGCGGGCCGGGGCGATTCCGCTATCTGCTCTACAAGGATTAGAAACGCCATATACCGCTGTCGTTGCCTAAACGCTGACGTCAAATTGGCTTTTTCCGGTGCGGGGGTTCACAGAAGCGCTTGAATCTGGTGAAATAACACCGGTTTTTAGCACTGGAGATTGTTCAATGGTACTGCGCGGATCGATGCTGGCACTGGCAGCTGTAATTGGCCTGATGGCCCTGGAGGCAACCCCCGTTGCCGCCAAAGAGGAAACCAAATCGGTATTCGTCATGAGCCGCACATGGGCCGTTACGCAAGTCTCGGATGCTCCGGTCGTGTATCGCGCAACCCGTGACAACAACAACCTGAACCCGTTTGGTCCGCCGCCGCGCCTGCGCACCATCCAAGCCATGGCGGCTATCCAGGCGGCGACCGGCTGCAAGCCGCTCCGGGCCAGCATGTATCAGAACATTTCGGGGCAGTTCTTCTCGCAGGTCAGCTGCAACTGACCTGAGGTCGAAACGGCATTGAGGTCAGCGCAACCCGCTGCCATAGCTTACGCATGAAACTTGCGATCAACGGATTCGGCCGCATCGGCCGCACGATCCTGCGGCAGCTGCTGGCTTTGCCGCAGGACAGTGATGTTGAACTGGTGCTGATCAACGATATCGCGCCGCTCGAAACTTGTGCCTATCTGTTCAAATACGACAGCACCTTCGGCCCTTATCCTGGATCGGTCGAGGCCGGTGACGAGGCCTTGGTGGTCGACGGCCATTCCATACCGGTCACCCACAGCCCGGATTTGTCACGTGTGGATCTGACCGGGGTCGACGTCCTTATGGATTGCACCGGTGTTGCACGTACCTCGGACGTGGCCAGTCAGGGGCTGACCGCGGGGGCAGGCAAAGTGCTGATCTCCGGCCCTTCACCGGCCACCGAGGTAACTATCGTTCTGGGTGCCAACGAGGATCACCTGGGCAACGCCCGGATCGTATCGAACGCGTCCTGCACCACCAACGGGTTGGCCCCGCTGATCAAGGTTCTGGACGGGATCGGAGGCATCGCCTCGGCCCATATGACAACGATCCACTGCTACACCAACAGCCAGCCCATGGTGGATGCGCCACGTGGCGATCTCGCCCGGTCACGGGCGGGGGCGTTATCCATGGTCCCCACCACCACCAGCGCCACGCATCTGATCGATGAGGTCATGCCCCACCTCGCAGGCCGTATCTCAGGCGCGGCGGTGCGTGTTCCAACCGCCAGCGTGTCCGCAGTCGATCTGGTCGCGACCTTGGACCGCGGCATGTCGGTCACCGAGTTCGACGCGGAACTGCGCAAAGGCGTCACACACTCTTCCGTTCTGGGCTGGACAGACCACCCGCTAGTTTCGTCAGACCTGCGGACCAGACCGGAATCACTGGTCATCGCCGGCCCCGAAACGCGAATGATCGGTGACCATCAAGTGCGCGTATTCGGTTGGTATGACAATGAATGGGGCTTTTCTGCGCGCATGCTCGACGTTGCCCGCCTGATGGCGCAACCCTGACCCTTGCGATACCGCAGCGGGCGGACCTGCCTAGCCCGGCCATCGGGAAATTCCAGCCCAGGGCGATCATGATAACGACCACACTGACCCTGATTTATGATCTTGTCCGGTTCGCCCGCAATCTCGATCACATCGCCAAAGGGCGAGAAAACCTCGGCGATCAGCGGCGCAACAACGATCCGGCAGCTCACGAGAGCAATACGTCCCACAAACGAAAATCCGCGATCCGTTCAACCTGACGGCAAGCCTCGGCGGTTTCCGCATCGCGGTCCTGCTCGATCCTCTATTGAAGCGCCTGAAAGAAAGACGCCGTGTCGTGATCGTGCACCACGATGATGAATGGAAAGCCAAACTTCTCGGTGTAGCGCTGTTTCAGATCGTGATAGTGACGCGCTCCTGATCCGTCAAAGCATCCAACCCGCCGAGGCCTGTTCGGACGAACTTTCCTGCGTCCACCGCTTGGCCTGAGCCAGCTTGTCCGCCAAATCAGGTTGCCCGGTCAACACACCCAGACGCTCATCTTCAGAGGCCGAGCGGAACACGCGCGACAGTGCATTGTGCATGCCACCCGCATTGTCACGAACCAGTCAAGATTCCAAATCAAAGGCTTTTTCCGCAATCCAGCGTTTACGGCACAATCAATTGATCCCGCCCGTCGGTCTGCGTCCAGTAGGGCAGATCACCGGCAGTCGTGTCGGCCACATAGTCAAAACCGCCTTCTTCAGCCACCAGCCGAATTTTATTGTTAGAACAACACCCAGTACACCAATCACGCGGGCGTTCACCCATAACTGCGACATGCAGTCGGAAGGCCTCGGTTTTCTGCGCGTGCTCTTCGGCCTCAGGCACATCCATGCGCTGGACCCATTTCAGGCCGTGGCTGGCCATATCCCAGCCTCTCGCCTTCTTCACCGCCCCTTGATCCGGCGACCGCGCCAAAGCCGTCACCACGCCGTAAACCGCGATCCGCAAGCCCTAAATAAACCGTAGAAGACGTTAGAACCCCGCGCGCGAACCGTATTCTTCAATCGGTTCCTTACTCCATTTGCGCTGCTCGGGCCATGTCACGGCTCCCACGACTTCGGACAGAAGAGCATCGGACGCCGCGTCGCGGTGCAGGACAATGTGTTTGCCGCCCACTTCGTAGTTCAGCACGGTTTGCACGGCCGACTTCTCTCCCCGCTCCGCTGGGCGTTGGGCGGGTTGGTTCCATGCCCGGTCAAGTCACGAGCGTATCGAGGCGGCTACGTGGTATCTTCCGTTCCTGTACGTTTCTTCGGACATAGCCCGGAAATGCGATTTTGATTGTCGGACTAATCCGAGCGCTGTTTCCGGTTCTTTCGGCATTTCCGCTGTTTCGAGCTTTGCGCCAGACTGCGAAAAAACTAAAGGCAAATCAAAGAAGACCCTGTGGCTGGCTATCGGGCGACCCACGTTCTGGAGGCGGCGCGCGATTGCCCGGCGAAAGGGCTGAAGATCGCCCTGAACGACGTCACCAAGGAAACCCGCTGCAAACTGGCCGAGACCGAAACCAATTCCGACGCCTGGATCAACAACCCGGCTCTACCGCAAAAAGACTTCAATACAGGCTCATTTAAGCTTGTTTTCTTTGCCGGAGACTATCTGCGCACCGCAGGTCAGGTCACCGAGGACCCACTGCTTCCGGATCAGGTGCCGACCTGTTTCGGCATGTTTGACGCGGATGCGCCCTACCACTTGCCGTTGTTGCCGTTACCCTCGGGCTACTCGATCCATCGTGGCAGTTGAATGCTACCCACAAAGCTCCCGCCCGTCGGCTGCCCCTGACGGAGCACCTCCCGTTGGACCAAGCGCCACGCCTTTCAGGCGTGGCGCGGCAGGTGCTCTGCGGTGCATTCTATCGCATCCAGAAATTCCTGGTCGCGCCTGAGAGGATGCCGAACCACCTGGCATGGTTCAAACGGGAAAGCTGCGCGACCGGGCTGAGCGGCGCCGTGCTTTTGATGGTGGTTTACTGTGTCGAAGGTGAGCTGTATCTGATCGATGCTGAAAAAACCGATCTGGAATTGTGCCAAGGCGTCGTGATCCCAGAAGCTATTCTGACCGCGGACTGGCTGATCTACGACTTTCCCTGCAAATCAGGGCTGAGTAAGCGACCTACCCTACTGATGGAGCTGCAGGTGGCGATGGGCTGGAGCCATAACCAGTTCTTCACCGGCCGCACTATGATGCTGCATCTGGGGGGCGTTCACCGCAACGATCGTGATCGCCAATCTGCGCTCGCCCCACGACAATTACCTGATGCTGCCGGTCGTGTTCCAAATGCTGTCGAACCACCACCCTCTGGCGTTTGCGACCGAAAACAGCTGGATCATCGCCGCGCTGGTTTCCTGATGGGCGTCACCACCCGGCATTACTTCAACACGCGCCCTGCCTGCGCAAGGAACCCGACCTGGATCTGGGCCGTCACCACCATTTTGTTCATCGCCATCAAACCGGTGTCGAAGGGCATTTAGTGGGCTCCAAAAGGTGTCTTGCTGGGAACCGCAGGCACCATTTTCCGAAATGCCAGACAAATTAACTGCAGGTGGGTGTCACCCACGCATTGCCGACCGCCGATGTGGTCGACGTGGAGCCCGAAATTCGCGCCGCAATCATCCTCTGGCTCCAAAATGCCGGGTCTTGACCACAACAGGCCCCCTAATTTCAGCTTTGTTTACGATAATCTCTTTCCCTGCATAGAAACTGATGCTCTAACATGAATGCAATGAGCCGTTGCGTTTCATAAAACGGTGAAATTGATTTCGACTTGGGGCAGTTGGAGCCATTCGATGCGGGTAAGCAGGCCACGGGCCTTTGTGAACTACTGTCTTCTTGGCATGGCTGCCGCCGCTTTTCCCTCGTCACTGGTCGCGCTTGAAACGACGCTCTCGGCACCCGGAGCCCCGAAGGCGTTGATTGAACGCATTGAAGAAACGTCCTCGGTTGCAACCGCTGAAAACAGAGGCCTGGATACGCCGCTCGAAATCCTGTCCGCCGCTTTGTCGGATTACCGCACCATCGTTCAGATTTTGTACGACGAAGGCTATTTCAGTCCGGTCGTCAGCATCAAACTGGACGGGCAGGAAGCAGCGGACATGAGCTCGCTTACCGTGCCGAACGCAATCAACCGCGCTGTTATCACGGTAACTACTGGTCCAACCTTCACGTTCGGCACCGCCATCGTTGAACCCGTCGCGCCGGATACCGTCCTGCCCGAAGAATTCGCCCCCGGCAAACTGGCCACGACCGGCGCCATTCAGCAGGCGGCCTCGGCCGGGGTGCAGGGGTGGCGCGATACCGGCCACGCCAAGGCCGAAGTCGAAGGCCAAAAGGTCATCGCCCGCCATGCGCAGAAACGGCTGGACGCCGAGATCGACCTTGCACCGGGTCCGCGTCTGACCTTTGGCAAGATGATCATCAAGGGTGACACAGATGTTCGGCACCGGTCGATTGAAAAGATCGCCGGGTTCCCGTCAGGCGAAGTCTATTCACCGGCGAAAATCCAGCGGGTCGGCACACGGTTGCGCCGCACCGGCACGTTCAGCGTCGTGTCGATCGAGGAGCACGAAACCCCCAACCCCGACGGCACGCTGGATTTCGACGCCACGTTCGAAGACATGCCCAAACGCCGCCTGACCTTCGGGGTCGAGCTTGCCTCGA
The DNA here is from genome assembly GCF_056542405.1 of Ruegeria sp. AD11(2025). Taxonomy (NCBI): domain Bacteria; kingdom Pseudomonadati; phylum Pseudomonadota; class Alphaproteobacteria; order Rhodobacterales; family Roseobacteraceae; genus Ruegeria; species Ruegeria sp. AD11(2025). The sequence goes on from NZ_JBQFZU010000011.1 coordinate 46,496, forward strand.
ACGCCGGGCTGGACGTGACCGCAACCTGGACCCACCGCAACGTGTTCCGCCGCGCCGAACGGCTGCGGTTCGAAGCCGCGCTGCGCAACATCGGCGGGTCCGAGGACCTGGACGGCCGGATCGGCCTGCGTCTGGATCAGCCTGACCGGCTGGGTCCGGATGACAACACCTTCTGGAGCGCCCTGCTGGAGCGGCGCAACACCGAGAACTATAATGTCTCGGTCGCTTCGTTGGCCTATGGTGCGCGGCGAACCTTTTCCGACCGGCTCTATGCCGAAGCCTCGGCCGGATTCCAGTGGTCGGATGCGGATGACGCCTATGGCAGCGGCCGCAAATTTCGGTACTTCATCATCCCGTTCCGCTCGGAATGGGATGAGCGCGACAGCAAGGTCAGCGCCACGCGCGGGTTTTATCTGGATGCACAGGCCATGCCCTTTGCAGGGCTGTCCGGCACACAGAATGGCATTCGGCTGTTCTTTGACGGGCGCGCCTATACCAGCCTGAACACCGGAGGGCGTCTTGTTCTCGCGGGCCGTGCTCAGCTGGGATCGGTGATCGGCCCCTCAGCAAGCGGTGTGACGCCGGATTTCCTGTTCTTCTCGGGCGGTGCGGGAACCGTACGCGGGCAACCCTTTGAAAGCCTTGGCATCCCGGTCAACGGCGGCGTGGCGGGGGGCAAGTCCTTCCTTGGGCTGTCCGGTGAGGTTCGCGGAAAGATCACAGACACAATATCCCTTGTTGGGTTTTATGATTTTGGTACCGTGGACACGTCATCCTTTATTGGCAGCGGAGCCGAATACCACTCGGGTGCAGGTCTAGGGGTCCGTTATGATCTGGGCGGGTTTGGCCCGCTGCGTCTGGACCTTGCCCTGCCGGTACAGGGCGAGACCGGCGACGGTCTACAATTCTATATCGGGATCGGACAGGCATTTTGATACGGCGCTACGCATATCCTGTTGTGACCACGATGCTGATCGTGACTGCCCCTCCTGTGATCGCGCAGGAGGATGAGGGCGGAGGCAGTATGCTGGAACGGTTCCTGCAGGACACGCTATCGGGCGACGATCAGAACGTCACCGTCAAGGGGCTGCAAGGTGCCCTTAGCGCTCGCGCCACGATCCAGGAGATCACTGTGTCGGACGATGAAGGCGTTTGGCTGACCATCAAGGATGCCGAATTGGACTGGAACCGGCTGGCCCTGATCCGGGGGCGGTTTTCCGTCAATGCCCTGACGGCGCAGGAAATTGACATTGCCCGCGCGCCCGGCACGACGACCAAAGAGGCCCCGCCCCCTTCGGTTGAGACCAAGCCCTTTCAACTGCCCGAATTGCCCGTCTCTGTCGAAATCGGCGAGATTCGGGTGGATGAGTTGTTGCTGGGCAAACCCTTGATCGGGGTTTCTGCCGCATTGTCCGTGACCGGCAACCTGTCGCTGGCCGATGGCACCCTGGACACCAAACTGGACATCACCCGACTGGACCGCGCCGGCGACAGAATCAAGCTGACCGCCGGGTTCCAGAATGCCTCGCGTGAAATCAATTTGGATCTGGATGTGAACGAGGCTGAGGGCGGCCTGATTTCGACCGCGCTGAATATCCCCGACAGCCCGCCGATCGGCTTTACGGCCAAGGGCGCGGGCCCCCTGACCGATTTCACTGCCGATATTGCCCTGAGCAGCGACAAGCAGCCAAGGGTGACAGGACAGGTTGAGCTGCGCGCGGCGGAAACCGGCGCAGCGGACGGCATAGCCTTTACCGCCGATCTGGGTGGCGACCTGACCCCCTTCATGGCCGAAGATCTGGACCCGTTCTTCGGCCCCAGGACGCGGCTTTTCGTGGACGGCCAGACCAAACCCCAAGGCGCGCTGGATGTCTCTGATCTGGAACTGACCACCCAGGCGCTAAACCTGAAAGGTGAGCTGCAGTTGGCTGAAGGCGGCAGTCTGCAGCTTGCAGCCTTGCAGGGCAGGATCACTCCACCGGATGGGAATACCGTAGTGCTGCCGGTTGCGGGCGGGGATACCTCAATCGAGGCGGCACAGATTTCTGCCCTGTTCGATCAGAAGAACGGTAACCTGTGGGATCTGAGCCTGACGGCAGACGCGTTTCAATCGCCGCAGGCGAAACTTGAAAACGCCCGGATCACCGCGCAAGGCACGTTGGAACAGGGCGATGCGTTCACCGTCATCGGTGATCTGCAGGCTATCGTTGACGGAATCGACCTGAACGATCAGGCGTTGAATACCGCTTTGGGCGAGCGCATCACGCTGGACGGCCAATTCGACTATGGCAGCGATCAGTCTCTGAATCTGTCGGGTTTCGAGTTGGTGGGAACCGATTACACGTTGGCGCTGGACGCGTTGATCGACGGGCTGACCAGCGGGTTGACGGTAGATGGGTCAGCCGCGCTCGACGCAACTGACCTTTCGCGTTTTTCGGATCTCGCGCAGCTTGATCTGGGTGGAACTGCTTCGGTCCGGGTTACCGGCAAGGGCTCTCCGTTGGAACGGAGCTTTGACGGCAAAGTGGTGGTCGAGGGACGCGATCTGGTCACCGGGCGCGACGATATCGACCCCGTCATCAAAGGCGAGACCACGATCACACTGGATGGCAGCCGTGGCAGCGACGGCATCACCATCCGCGAGTTCGACCTGAACAGCGAAGCCGCGCAAGCGCAGGCCAGCGGTGAGGTCACAACGCCCGACGGCAATCTGACCATCGACGGACAAGCCAGCGTGAATGCGTCGGATCTTTCGGTCTTCTCCGGGCTGGCCAAACGTGAACTGGGCGGTGCCCTGCAGGCGAAACTTGACGGCATTGGCACGGTGCAGACGCTGGAATTCGACGGCACCGCCAGCGTGACCGGACAGGATATCAAAACCGGGATGTCCGATATTGATCCTCTGCTGTCCGGCAAAACTACGATCACTTGGGATGGCGCGCGCACGGCAGATCAGATCGAAATCCGGCAGGCCACGGTCAACGGCAACGCCCTGACGGCGCAGGTTGCAGCAACCGTTGATGACCCCACCGGCAATCTGGCGGTGGATGGCAAGGCGCAGGTGAATGCGCCAGATCTGTCGCTGTTCTCGGGGCTGGCCAATCGCGACCTAGCCGGATCAATCTCGGCAAATCTTCAGGGCAGCGCGGCCCTCGCCAACAAGGTTTTCGACATTCAGGGCGACGTGAATGCAGACGATATTCAGACCGGTATCGAGATAGTCGACAAGCTGGTTCAGGGCCGCACGACTCTGACCGTCGATGCAGAAAAGGGTGAGGAAGGGGTGGATATCCGCACTTTCCGCCTGCAGGGCACAGCCTTGTCCGCCAGCGCATCAGGCAAGCTGGACCGTGACGCCGGCGGGCTGGATTTCAGTGCTCAGCTTGATGATCTTTCCCGTATCCTCACCACGATGTCCGGACCGCTGACCCTGGACGGAAATGTCGCCCCAACCAGATCGGGTATTGAGGGCACCACGCGGCTGAGCGGACCGGACAGTTCTTACGCAGCACTGACCGGAACGGTGGACACGGATGGTACTGCAGATTTGGATTTCGACGCCAAGCTGAACAAGATCGAACGTTTCGCGCCCGAATTCCCCGGCACTGTCGCGGCAACCGGCAATGCCAAACGCAAGAACGGTGTCTGGACCATCGATGGCTCGGCCAATGGCCCCGCCGAGATCAGCAGCACAGTCAAAGGCACCTTTGATGAGACCTCTGGGGAGGCTGACCTGCAAGCGCAGGGTGGCATTAATCTTGGCGTCGCTAACCTGTTCATCTCACCCAACAAAATCGACGGAACGGCACGGCACAATCTGCGCCTGAAAGGCAAGCCCTCACTGAACGCACTCAGCGGTTCCATCACCACCTCGGGGACGTCGCTCGCAATTCCCGATATCGGGCAGACGGTCACCGGGATTAGCGGTTCAGTCGAATTGGCGCAAAGCCGGGCCACGATCTCGCTGAATGGTGGCATGCGGGCCGGGGGCAACTTTACCATCTCGGGCCCTCTGGACCTGACGCCGCCGTTTAATGCCAACATCGTCACCAAACTCAACCAGCTCGTACTGACCGACATGCTGCTCTATGAAACCACACTGAACGGCGAGATTGCCATGACCGGGGCCCTGGCGGGTAACAGCGCCATTTCCGGGCAAATCACGTTTGAAGAGACCAACATCAACCTCGCCGCCGCGGCAGGGGCTGTGGGCGCTGCACCGATCCCCGAGATCGAACACATCAACGAAAGCCGGGCTGGCTATATCACGCGCGAACGGGCACGGCTGGTCGTTGAGGAAGGTGCGACCAAAAGCGATTCCCGTATTGCGCTGGGCGTCACCCTTCGGGCGCCCAAAGCAGTTTTCGTGCGCGGTCGCGGCGTTAATGCCGAACTGGGTGGAAACCTGTTCATTGGTGGCACGACAGCGTCGGTTGTACCCTCCGGCCAGATCGAACTGATCCGGGGAAATTTTGACATTCTGGGCCGCAGACTGGCCCTGACCAAAGGCATCGTGACCCTGCAGGGGGACCTGACACCGTATATCGAGTTCGCCTCGTCAACCAGCACCTCTGAGGGCACCGCCACGATCGAAATAGCCGGCCCGCTGGATGCGCCCGAGGTTGACGTCTATTCCGACCCGGAACGCCCAGCAGAAGAAGCACTGGCCATGCTGTTGTTCGGCAACCGTTTCTCGGAACTGTCACCCTTTATCATTGCCCAGATGGCGGCGTCCCTGGCGCAGCTCAGCGGTGCGGGGGGTGACGCGACCAAGGGGCTACGAGACTCGACTGGTGTGGACACGGTGGATATCGGGGCAACCGAGGGCGGCGCCGGTCGTCTGGGGGCCGGAGCCTATCTGAGCGACAACCTCTACACCGATTTCACCGTCAACACCCAGGGCGACACCGAGGTGAACCTGAACCTCGACGTCACCGACAGTTTCACTGTGCGCGGCACTGTTGACGGGCGTGGCGAAACCGGTCTGGGCCTGTTCTTCGAACGGGATTACTGAAGGCGTTGTTTCCGCCGGATGCCAATCGCCTGCCCGACCTGCGGCGCGGCCTCCAGCCCGGCGTGATCGCGGACCATGCGGGCCAGCCGGGCCGCTGCCCAATCCGGGTAAGGTTCTGACCGCCCACTGGTGTGACTGACATTCATGAACAGCGCTTCCTGCGTGGCGCAGATGACGTCGTCTTTTCCAGACAGCATTTGCGCAAAGTAGTGGCCACGTTTCTGGTCTGAATCCAGCATACGAAAGCGGAAATAGAACGGCTCGTCTGGCTGAACCTCGCGCAGGAAATTCATGTGGGATTGTAGGACGTACGGCCCCTGCCCCAGCGCCTTGACCTGCACCTCACCCAGCCCGAGGTGATCGACCATCAGCTTTTCCAGCGCCATGTCGAAGGCCACGCCATAGAAACCCACGTTCATGTGACCATTGTAATCGACCCATTCTGGCAACACCGAGAACCCGCAGATTTCGACCGGCGCATCATAAGGCCCGTCATGTCCGCTGAGAGGTTTATTCATCACCAACCTCCTCAAAGATCGCGACAGCCCGCACAAAGCCTGCCGAGGCGCCTTTTATCTTGAACGGAAAGCACGAGATTTCGAACCCGGTGGGTGGCAGACCTTCGAGGTTGGTCAGCTTTTCGATATGGCAATAGCCGATCTCTATAGAGGCGCGATGCCCCTCCCAGATGATCGAGGCATCCTTGGTTTCAGCGTATTCCTGTGCAGTCAGGGGAAAGGGTGCGTCCCAGCTCCAGGCGTCTGTGCCGGTCACGCGCACACCGCGTTCAGTCAGGTACAAGGTCGCCTCGCGTCCCATACCGCAGCCTTTCATCAGATAGTCCGGCTGTCCGTACTGCGTGCCCGCCGAAGTATTGACGATCACGATGTCCAGCGGCTGCAGGTCATGGCCGATCCGTTTCAACTCGGCTTCTACATCGGCAGCAGTCGCGACATAGCCATCGTCGAAATGCCGGAAATCCAGTTTCACGCCGGGATTCATGCACCATTCCAGCGGCACCTCGTCGATGGTAATCGCCCGTTCGCCATTATTCATGGTCGAATGATGGTGATAGGGCGCGTCCAGATGGGTGCCGTTATGGGTGGCGATCTGCAGCCGTTCGATGGCCCAACCCTCGCCGCCTGGAAGGTCGTCTTTCTGAAGGCCGGGAAAGAACGCCATCACCTGCTCAGCGGTTTGGTCATGCGTCAGATACTCGATCCCGGGCAACATGATCGGCGGGTCGGACACGATCCCGGTTTCCAGCGGAACCGACAGATCGACAAAACGGCGGGCCATATGCTCCTCCATCACCAAGGTGATGACAGGTTTGGCCGCAAGCAACACTCTGTCAAGGAAAGAAAAAAGGCGACCCTTGGGGCCGCCTTTCCTGGATTTGTGAGTGTCGGTCTTATTCCGCCGCGACGGCGTCTTCGATCTTTTCGACCCGGATCGCCGAGAACTTGAACTCGGGGATTTTCCCATAGGGATCGATGGCCGAGTTGGTCAGGATATTCGCCGCCGCCTCGACATAGGCGAACGGGATGAACACCATATCCTCGGCAATCGCCCGGTCGGCCCGCGCCATGATCTCAATTGAGCCGCGACGGGTGGTCAGACGGATCATCTCACCCGGTTCGATCCCCATCAGCTTAAGCGTACGCGGGTTCAGCGAGCAGTTCGCCTCGGGCTCCACCGCGTCCAGAACGTTCGACCGGCGGGTCATCGAACCGGTATGCCAGTGTTCCAATTGACGGCCGGTGGTGGCGATCATCGGGTATTCGTCATCCGGTGCTTCATCCGGCGGGATGACGCTGGCCGGGGTAAACCGGGCCCGGCCTTCCGCACGCGGGAAGCCGTCACCGAACACGATCGCCTGCCCCGGGTCTGTCTCGGACAGCGACGGATAGGTGATAGTCTCGGTCTCCAGACGCTCCCATGTGATGTTGTTGAGCGAGTTCATCGTCAACTTCATCTCGGCAAAGACCTGAGACACATCGGTGTAATCCCAGTTCAGACCGATCCGCTGCGCCAGTTCGACCGTGATTTTCCAGTCTTCGCGCGCCGCACCCGGAGGGGTCACGGCCGGACGCACACGCTGTACCTGACGGTTGGTGTTCGACACCGTGCCGTTCTTCTCATAGAGCGCCGAGGCTGGCAGGATGATGTCGGCATAGTTCGCCGTCTCGGTCAGGAAGATGTCCTGCACGATCATCAGGTCCAGCTTGGCCAGCGCCTCTCGGGCGTGGTTCACATCGGGGTCGGACATGGCCGGGTTTTCACCCATTATGTACATGCCCTTGATGTTGCCAGCATAGGCCTGGTCGATGATCTCGGTGACGGTCAGACCTTTCTCGTTCGAGAAGTCGTCCGAGTTCCAGACGTTGTTGAACTTGGCGCGAATGCCATCGTCAGTCACGGTCTGGTAGTCGGGCAGGAACATCGGGATCAGGCCCGCATCGGATGCGCCTTGCACGTTGTTCTGACCACGCAGCGGGTGCAGACCCGCGCCGGGTTTACCAACGTTGCCGGTCATCAACGCAAGGCTGATCAGACAGCGCGAGTTGTCGGTGCCGTGGATGTGCTGGCTGACGCCCATACCCCAGAAGATCAGACCGGCCTTGGCCTGCGCAAAGGTGCGGGCCACGCGGCGCAGCTGATCCGGCTCGATGCCACAGATCGGCGCCATCGCCTCGGGCGTAAACTGGCGCAGGTGCTCTTTCTCTGCCTCCCAGTTCTCGGTCCAGCGGTGGATGTACTGGCTGTCATACAGCTCTTCTTCGACGATCACATTCATGATCGCATTGAGCATCGAGACATCAGCCCCCGGACGGAACTGCAGCATTTCATCGGCGAACTTGCGCATGCCGACGCCGCGCGGGTCCATCACGATCAGCTTGCCGCCGCGCTTGGCGAACTGCTTGAAGTAAGTCGCCGCGACAGGGTGGTTCTCGATCGGGTTGGCACCGATAATGATAACCACATCCGAGTTCTCGACCTCATTGAAGGTCGCGGTCACAGCGCCGGAACCGACGTTCTCGATCAGTGCCGCCACGGACGACGCGTGGCACAGACGGGTGCAGTGGTCGACGTTGTTGTGCTTGAAACCCTGACGGATGAACTTCTGGAACAGGTAGGCTTCTTCGTTGGTGCATTTGGCCGAACCGAAGCCTGCTACGCTGCGCGGGTCTTGGTCGCGCAGGGCCTTCAGCTTGGTGGCCGCCAGATCCATTGCTTCTTCCCATGTCGCTTCGCGGAAATGGGTCGACAGGTTACCCGGATCGACGTTCAAACCTTTCTCGGGCGCATCCTCACGCCGGATCAGCGGCTTGGTCAGACGGTGTGGGTGGTGAATGTAGTCAAAGCCAAACCGGCCTTTGACGCACAGGCGGCCTTCGTTGGCGGGGCCGTTGATGCCCTCGACATATTTGACCTTGCCGTCCTTGACCTTCAGCGAGACCTTACAGCCCACGCCACAGAACGGGCAGACGCTTTCGGTTTCGCTATCGTAGTCCTTGCTGTCGCCCTTCTGTTGGTCGTCCAGCACGGTGGCGGGCATCAAGGCTCCCGTCGGGCAGGCCTGAACGCATTCACCACAGGCCACACAGGTTGAATCGCCCATCGGATCGTTCTGGTCGAACACCACCTGCGCGGTATGGCCACGACCGGCCATGCCGATCACGTCATTCACCTGCACTTCACGGCACGCCCGGACGCAGAGGTTGCAGTTGATGCAGGCGTCCAGATTGACGCGCATCGCAACGTGGCTGTCATCCAGCAGAGGGATTTTCTCGGCCTCTTTCGCCGGGAAACGGCTGTCGCTGACATCGTTCAGCTTGGCCATATCCCAGAAATGGCTGGACTTGTCGTGCGCCTCCTCGGGCTGGTCAGCGACCAGCAGCTCCATGACCATGGCGCGCGATTTCTCGGCGCGCTCCGAGTCAGTCTTCACCACCATACCGTCCGCTGCAGGACGGATGCATGAGGCGACCAGAGTGCGTTCACCTTCCACCTCAACCATACAAGCGCGGCAATTGCCGTCGGGGCGATAACCCGGCTGCGGCTTGTGGCACAGGTGTGGAATGGTGAACCCCTGCCCCTTGGCCGCTTCCCAGATGGTCCAGCCTTCGGGCACGGTGACATCTTCGCCGTTCAGGTTGAAGGTGACGGTCTTGTTTGGGCTTGCATCAAGCATGGCTCTGTCTCCCTCAGATTTCGTCAGCGAAATGTTTCATGACCAGACGGATCGGGTTCGGAGCGGCCTGCCCCAGACCGCAAATCGATGCGTCGCCCATGACTTGACACAAATCCTCCAACAGATCGGTGTCCCACTTGTCGGCCTGCATCAGTTTGACCGCCTTTTCGCAGCCTGCCCGGCAAGGCGTGCACTGGCCACAGCTTTCATCTTCGAAGAACCGCAGCATGTTCAGCGCGGCATCGCGGGCAGTGTCCTGATCGGACAGAACCACAACGGCAGCAGAACCGATGAAAGTACCGTGCGGTTGCAGAGTGTCGAAATCCAGCGGGATGTCATCCATCGACGCAGGCAGCAAGCCTGAGGACGGCCCGCCCGGCTGATAGGCTTTGAAGGTCTGACCTTCGACCATCCCACCAGCGGCTTCGATCACGTCCAGAATGGTCGATCCGGCGGGCAGCAGGTAAACGCCCGGCTTTGCCACCCGGCCCGAGACCGAATAGCTTCGCAGGCCCTTACGGCCATTTTTTTCAGTGCTGTTGAGGCACTCGGGCCCCTCGCGGCAGACTTTGGTGACCCAATAGAGCGTCTCGACATTGTGCACGAGCGTCGGGCGGTTAAAGACCCCAACCTGCGCCACGAACGGAGGACGGTGACGCGGCAGGCCCTTTTTGCCTTCGATCGACTCGATCATCGCGGATTCTTCACCGCAGATATACGCGCCAGCACCCCGGCGCAGATCGATGTAACCCGGCTCAACAATCCCGGCCTGTTCCAGCGCGGCGATCTCACGGCGCAGGATTTCCAGAACGGCCGGGTATTCGTCGCGCATGTAGATAAAGCAGGTTTCCGCCTCGACCGCCCAGGCAGCGATCAGCATCCCTTCGAGGAAGACATGCGGCGTGCGCTCCAGGTAAAAACGGTCCTTGAACGTGCCGGGTTCGCCCTCGTCCCCGTTCACGGCCAAATAGCGCGGGCCCTCGTTCATGCGAACAAAGCCCCATTTCTTGCCGGATGGGAAGCCAGCGCCACCCAAACCACGCAGGCCTGAGGACAGGACGTCTTCCTGCACCTTCTCCCAATCGCCGCTTTCGCGCAGCTCGTTCAGCTTGGCGTAGCCACCGTTTGTCTCATAAGCGGCAAAGGCTTCGTAGCCGGGCAGATGGGCGTGCGTGTCACTGGCAGCAATTGCGGCCTTCACCTTTTCAGGGGTCGCATGATCGATATGGTTGTGACCGATCTCAAGCACCGGAGCGGTGTCGCAGCGGCCCATGCACGGCGCGCGGACAACACGAACCTCAGCCGGGTCCAGACCGTCTTCCAGCGCTTTTTGCAGCTGCTGAGCACCGGCCATTTCACAGGACAGGGAATCACAAACCCGGATGGTCAACGCCGGAGGAGGCGTCTCACCTTCTTTTACCACATCAAAATGGGCGTAGAAGGTCGCGGTTTCGTAAATCTCGGCCTGTCCGATCCGCATCTCAACCGCAAGCGCGGCAATATGGTCGGCGCTGATATGGCCGTGTTCGTCTTGAATCAAATGCAGGAATTCGATCAGCAGGTCGCGACGGCGCGGGCGGTCACCCAGCAGGCGATGAATTTCTGCCTGCGCCTCATCCGTAAACTGACGGCCTTTGGGCGTGTGACGCCCTTTGCCTTTACCTGACTTCCAGACGCCCTTGGGTGCGCCTGATGGCTTGGTGTCTAATGGTGCCATGATGCCCTCCGATTGAGGCTCCGTGTCTCATCAGAATAACATATCGTCAAATCGCTTATTGCAATCGCACGATAACGACAACTTATCACCGCAAAGACGTCACCACCGCCCGCAAAGCCTCAACCGTGGGCAGCTCCGGATCGCGAGACAAAGTTGCCAGACAAATTGGTTTGCTGACCACGGGATTGACCAGTGGCAATACCTTCGTTCCCTTCAAATCGCCCAGCGCGCTGACCAACACGCGCGGGATGACTGTGGCAGCCAACCCCTCGCGTGCCATGACCATCGAGGCAGTGAAACCACTGGTTTCCGCAACAACTTGCGGGTGCAACCCCTGTTCGGCGAAAATCCGATCCAGAATGCGTCGGTTCTGCATTTGCGGCTCCAACAGGCTAAGCGGGAAATCGGCCACCCGCGCCCATGGGATCGGGCCGGTCTCGCTGGTCATGTGAGACGGGATCAACAGTACATAGGTCTCTTGGTACAATGGCTGCACCTGCCGAAGATCGGTGCCGATGCTGTCACCATAGGTGATGCCCGCATCCAAACTGCCCTCATCCAGCCGATGTTGAATCGCTGTGGCCGACATGGTTTCGATTCGCGTAACGATCCGGGGGTGCGCCTGCCGCAATCGTTTGGTCAGGCGGCCAGTGAATGCAGTCGCCGTTGGGATAACGCCCAGAATCAGCGTGCCGGTGATCTCGCCCTTGGCGGCCAGAACCTGTTGTTCCAGCGCCTTGGTTTCGTCGAGGATCCGCCGCGCACGCTGGACGATCATCTCGCCCTCTTCGGTCAGGCCCTGAAATCGGTTGGCACGACGAACAATGGAAACACCCAACCGGTCCTCAAGATTGCGGATGCGCATCGAGAACGCAGGCTGCGAAATCCCGCATTCCTCGGCCGCCTTGGCAAAATGCTGATGCCGCGCCAGGGCGCTGAGGAGTTGGAGGTCGCGGATTTCGATCATTTGGGGTCTTCTCGGTTGGCGGATCAAAATCCATACTAACGGGGTTTTCTATGCGTAGAAATGTGTTGACTGAATGGAATTTCGAAGCCGCACGAACACTCGGCATACTGCGTCAGAAAGTAAATGGCAGGAGAATGTAACCCAGATTCAAAGTCGTAGTTAGTGCTAAGACGACTTTTAGCGAATGTCGTTTTGGTGCGCAGGAACTTTTTGTAAGTCGATCGCCAAGGAACTGACCCATTTGCACACTTGGCCGTCACGTGTAGCGATGATCCGATCTTCAACGTGGCTCGCTTCCCAAACAGCAACGCATTCCAGCCCAAGGCACTCGCTCAAAAGCGCTGGTCGCTCCCCGCCTTGCTCTGCAAAGTCAGAATGACAAAGCGAAAGGACCCCAGATGTTTTGTCCTGTTTGAAGCGAAGGTCCTCCCTGATGACATCGCCACGAGGTTCAACCCGGCCGACTTTCAGTCAATAACCTCTGCTAATAACATCACGATAGACAAAAGATTTGAACAGTACCGGTAGTTCAATCAGATCCTCGATTTTCGGCCGCTCTGAATAGTAGCCTTCGAGAACCGCAACGAAATACTCTTCCCCCAATTGCCCATAAGCCCAACAGCATTCACCTAACGGAATCTCAACCAGCGCCCCGACTTGCCAGCGTTGCCGTTTTGACGGTTGGTTTCTTTTAGCCTGCATAAAATTGTTTACGCCCATGCTCCGTGCATCTCACATCAAACGCCTGCTCTCAATCTCAAAACGAGGCATCCAGTCGCCTTATGTCGAGCGTGCAGAATGCCAGGCCGAAACTGTCGCCGTTCAGGTGTTGAACAAGAAGTGCATGACATCGCCATCCTTGACGATGTAGCCCTTGCCTTCGGCTCTCATCTTGCCCGCCTCTTTTGCACCCTGCTCGCCATTGGCAGAAACATAATCGTCGTAGGCGATGGTCTCGGCGCGGATGAAGCCTTTTTCGAAGTCACCGTGGATCACGCCAGCGGCCTGCGGCGCGGCGGTGCCGGTGCGGATGGTCCAGGCGCGGGCCTCTTTCGGGCCAACCGTGAAATAGGTTTCCAGCTTGAGCAGGTCATAACCGGCGCGGATCAGGCGATCGAGGCCCGGTTCTTCAAGGCCCATTTCCTCTAGGAACATCTGGGCTTCATCGTCTTCCAGCAGGCTGATCTCTTCTTCGATCTTGGCGCTGATGATGACATGGGCGTTGCCCTGCGCGGCGGCCATTTCGGCAACTTTGGCTGAGTATTCGTTGCCCTCGGCGGCCTCTTCCTCAGACACGTTACAGACGTAGAGCACAGGTTTGGTCGTCAACAGTTGCAGCATCTTCCAGGCCTTGGCGTCCTCGTCCGAAACCTCGACCAGACGTGCAGGCTTGCCGCTTTCCAGCATCTCCTGCGCGGCGGACAACAGGCGGTCCTGCTGTTGCGCTTCCTTATCGTTGCCCTTCAGCTTACGCACCAGATTGGCACGGCGCTTTTCGATGCTTTCCAGATCGGCCAGCATCAGTTCGGTCTCGATGGTGTCGGCATCAGCCACCGGGTCAACACGGCCATCCACATGGGTCACGTCACCATCTTCGAAACAGCGCAGTACATGGGCGATGGCGTCGGTTTCACGAATGTTGGCCAGAAACTGATTGCCCAGCCCTTCACCCTTCGAGGCCCCCTTCACCAGACCCGCGATATCCACGAAGGTCATCCGCGTGGGGATGATCTGTTTTGAGCTCGCAATCGCCGCCAGTTTATCCAGACGGTCATCAGGCACAGCAACGTCACCGACGTTGGGCTCAATCGTGCAGAACGGGAAATTTGCCGCCTGAGCGGCTGCGGTTTTGGTCAGCGCATTGAAGAGTGTCGACTTGCCCACATTCGGCAAACCCACGATTCCCATTTTAAAGCCCATGACAGTCTCCTGAAGCCATTCGAGGGGTGCTTCTATGCAGGTCCGGGTCGATGCGCAAGCCGGACTGCAAGCAACCCGGCCAAGTCCAATCTGCAACATCACGAAAATGTTCACTACCCAGCAGCTTGCCGGGGTTCGAAATCGCACTCTAAGATCGTCGTATAGAACGTTATGAACAAACAAATAGTGAATGGTAGGCATGAAGAAAATTATCGTAACTCTTGCGCTGCTGCTGGCCGCCCAGATGGCGCAAGCACAATCCCTTGTATTTGGCGCCGGGTTCTCAGATTTTTCCGACAGCGAAGCAGATGACGAAGCGGTATTCGCGCTTGAATATCATCACCGCCCGTTTCACGAAGCCACCCGCTTTTCCGCAAACTGGGGCGGCGCCCTGACAGTGGATACCGCAAGCAATGTCCATATCGGCATCGGACTAATCGGCTTCTACACCTTTGCCGACCGCTGGTTCATCGAAGGTAGTGTCATGCCGGGGTACTTTTCCCATAGCGATGACCTGAACGATCTTGGCGGAGAATTCCAGATCCGCAGCCTGCTAGGCCTCGGGTACACTCTGGACAATGGCAACAAGGTGTCCTTTGCAATCACCCACAAATCCAACGCCAGCACGAATAACGAAAACCCCGGCGTCAACTCGGGCCTGCTGCGATACCACTACCAGTTCTGAGGCAATCTGACCCGGCGGGATTGATTTCCGGGCAAAGTTTCTGCACATCAGGTTCAACTCTGAATGCAAGGACTGCAGATGACCCGTATTGACGCTAAGTTCGCCGCCTTGAAGGCCGAGGGAAAAAAGGCCTTTGTCGCATATATCATGGCAGGCGACCCCGATTTCGACACCTCGCTTGAGGTTGTGAAAGGCCTGCCCGGCGCTGGTGTCGACGTGATCGAACTGGGGCTGCCCTTTACTGATCCCATGGCGGACGGCCCGACCATTCAGGCTGCTGGTCAACGGGCGCTGGAAGGGGGCATGACCCTGCAGCGCACTCTGGACCTGGCGCGTGCGTTCCGCGAAACCGACGACACGACACCCATTGTTCTGATGGGCTATTACAACCCGATCTACAGCCGAGGCGTTGATAAGTTTCTAGTCGATGCGCAAGCCGCTGGCATCGACGGGCTGATCGTGGTGGACCTGCCGCCAGAAGAAGACGAAGAGCTTTGCCTGCCCGCGCAGGCGGCGGGGCTGAACTTCATCCGGCTGGCGACCCCTACAACCGACGACAAACGCCTGCCCCGCGTGCTTCAGAACACCTCGGGCTTTGTATATTACGTGTCGATCACCGGCATTACCGGCGCGGCCGAGGCTCAGGCCACGAATGTCGGCCCAGAAGTGGCGCGGATCAAATCCGCTACCGATCTGCCCGTGATCGTAGGCTTTGGCATCAACACGCCCGAGAAATCCAAGGCCATCGCCAGCGTCGCCGATGGTGCTGTGGTCGGCTCGGCCATTGTCAGCCAGATCGCGGCAGGCAAACCCGTGGCCGAAGTTCTGGATTTTGTGAAGACCCTTGCCGACGGCGCGCATTCCGCCTGATCGATTGGCATCGAACCCTTTCAACAGACCGCAGCAAGCAACTGGCCTGCTGCGGTTTTTTTCTTGTCTTCAGACAATTGCGCCATGCCGGATGCCTCAGTAGAAATATGTAAACACTCAACCAAAGGCGCGGTCCCATGCCCGTAATCACCACCATCGAAGACCTGCGGCGCATCTATGAACGCCGTGTGCCGCGGATGTTCTACGACTATGCCGAAAGCGGCAGCTGGACCGAGCAGACCTTCCGCGACAACAGCTCGGATTTCTCGGATATCCGCCTGCGACAGCGGGTTGCAGTGGACATGGCCGGACGCTCGACCGCCTCGCAGATGATTGGAGAGGACGTCGCGATGCCCGTCGCACTGGCCCCGGTCGGGCTGACGGGCATGCAACATGCGGATGGCGAGATGAAGGCCGCCAAAGCTGCCGAAGAATTTGGCGTGCCATTTACCCTGTCCACCATGTCGATCAACTCAATCGAGGATGTGGCCGAGCACACGACGAAACCTTTCTGGTTTCAGCTTTATACGATGAAGGATCAGGACTATGTCAGCCGCCTGATCCAACGCGCCAAGGATGCGAAATGCTCGGCTTTGGTGATCACGCTGGACCTGCAGATTCTGGGCCAGCGCCACAAGGACTTGAAAAACGGCTTGTCCGCACCGCCGAAACTGACGGCCAAAACCATCGCGAACCTGATGACAAAATGGTCATGGGGCATCGAGATACTGGGCGCAAAGCGGCGCGAGTTCGGCAATATCGTCGGTCACGTCGAGGGTATCTCGGATGCCTCCTCCCTCGGCGCATGGACGGCCGAGCAATTCGACCCCAGCCTCGACTGGAGCAAGGTCGAAAAGCTGATGGAGCAATGGGGCGGCAAGGTCATCCTCAAAGGCATTCTGGACGCCGACGACGCCAGGATGGCTGCTAAACTTGGCGCTGATGCCATCGTTGTGTCTAACCACGGCGGACGGCAGTTGGATGGCGCACTCAGTTCCATCCGTATGCTGCCACAAATCATGGACGCGGTCGGCGATGATATCGAGGTCCATCTGGACAGTGGCATCCGCTCTGGTCAGGACGTCCTCAAGGCCTTGGCTCTGGGGGCCAAGGGCACCTATATTGGTCGCGCTTTTGTCTATGGGCTGGGCGCGATGGGGCAGAAAGGCGTGACAACTGCGCTGGACGTCATCCACAAGGAACTGGATACTACTTTGGCGCTGTGCGGCGAACGCAACGTTGGCGATCTGGGGCGGCACAACCTGCTGATCCCCGAAGACTTCGGCGGTCGCTGGCAGGACTGACTTGAACCTAAAAGCGAAAGCTCAAAAAGCCCTTTCCAAATCAAGTGAATCAAGCTAAGGACGCGGCTTCACGCGGGCATACAGCCTTGGAGGATGCCCGCCCTAACATTTGGAGAATTATCATGGCTGGAGAGATTCCTGATCTCGTAGCTCTGGAACGGACGGGGACAGGCAAGGGCGCCGCTCGTCAAGCACGCCGCGACGGCATGGTTCCGGGCATTGTTTTTGGTGGCGATAAAGAGCCGCTGCCGATTCAGATCCCGTTCAACGTCCTGTTCAAGCGCCTGAAAGCAGGCCGGTTCAAGTCGACCCTGTGGAACCTGAAAGTTGAAGGCCACGAAGACGTCCGCGTCATCTGCCGTGACGTTCAGCGTGACGTCGTCAAGGACCTGCCGACCCACCTGGACCTGATGCGCCTGCGTCGGACCACCAAGATCGCGCTGTTCATCCCGGTTGAGTTTATCAACGAAGAAGCAGCCCCTGGCATCAAGAAGGGCGGCGTTCTGACTGTTGTCCGACCGGAAGTCGAACTGCTGTGCACCGCCGGCGACATCCCTGAGAAGATCACCGTTGATCTGACCGGTATGGAGATCAACGACGTTGTGACCATTTCCTCCGTTGACCTGCCCGCAGGCACCAAGCCGACCATCGACCGTGACTTCGTGATCGCGAATGTCTCGGCACCGACCGGCCTGTCGTCCAGCGACGATGAAGAAGAAGGCGAAGAAGTGGCTGCAGACGAAGTAGAAGTCGTCGGTCAGGAAGAAACAGAAGAATAAGTCCGGACCCAACATTCCGGATTATGAAACGGGGCCTTTACCGGGCCCCGTTTTCTTTTGGCCCTTGGGCTGGAAAACAGATGGCATTCCGTGCCATCAACCACGTGCATCGCACAAGGACGAGACTATGAAACTGTTTGTCGGATTGGGGAACCCGGGGTCGAAATACGCCCGCAACCGGCACAATATCGGCTTTATGGCCGTGGACCGGATCGCCGAAGATCACGGTTTTGGTCCGTGGAAGTCCAAATTTCAGGCTGAGACCGCCGAGGGGCGTTTGGGCCGCAAAAAGGTGCTGCTGATCAAGCCGCAAACTTTCATGAACCGGTCTGGTCAGTCGGTAGGCGAGGCGATGCGGTTCTACAAGCTGGACTCGACTGACGTGACCATCTTTCACGACGAGTTGGACCTTGCCCCTGGTAAGGTGCGCGTCAAGGCGGGCGGTGGACATGCCGGGCATAACGGGCTGCGCTCGATCCACGAACATATCAGCCCGGCCTATGACCGGGTCAGGCTGGGGATCGGGCATCCGGGGCGGAAAGAGCTGGTCTCTCCATATGTCCTGAGCGATTTCGCCAAGGCCGATGCCGACTGGCTGGACGACGTGCTGCGTGGAGTGTCTGACGGCGCTGGATATCTGGCTGATGAGGAAAGCGGCAAGTTCATGAACGCAGTTGCCCTGCGCACCGCGCCGCCGCGGTCTTCGAAATCTCCGGCCAAAACACCAAAATCGGACGCCACCCACGCGCCGGAACCCGAGGTCGACGAACGCTCGGCCATGCAAAAGCTGCTGGACAAGTTCAAATAGGGCTGTTGACCTTGCCGCAACGTCCCAATTGCGGAACCACATCGGGCGGGTTCCAATGCCGCAGGAATGAGGGAGGCGAAAGATGAAGGCTCTGTTCAAGTGGGTGCTGCGCATCCTGCTGATGTTGGTGCTGGCTGCAGTTGTTGTCGGGGTCTGGAAACGCGAAGAGATTCAACGGCTGATGGCCGTGAATTCTCTGTTTTCCGAAGAAAAAATCGTCCACAATTTCTCTCATATGGATGAGGCTTTTCTGACGGTCGATCTGCCGCGCGGCGATGGCCAGACATGGGAGCTGCCCTATGGCCCCGGCTTTGACCTGCCCGACGGCACTGACCAATGGATCGAGGATCGCGCCGTGACCTCTTTGCTGGTGATGCAGGACGGGCAGATCCGGTTCGAAGAATACTATCTGGGCACGTCTCCCGAGGATCGGCGAATTTCATGGTCGGTTGCCAAGAGCTACCTTTCGGCGTTGTTCGGCGTCCTACTGGCCGAAGGGGCTATCGAGTCGCTGGACGACCCGGTCGTGAAATACGCGCCAAAACTGGCGGGCTCTGCCTATGACGGTGCGACGATCCGGAACGTACTGAACATGGCCAGCGGCGTTACCTTTGATGAAGACTACTTTGACTACAATTCCGACATCAACCGAATGGGCCGGATCATAGCATTGGGCGGTGAACTGGATGATTTCGCGGCTTCACTACAAGACGGTTTCGCACCCCCGGGTGAGACTTGGCAATATGTGTCGATCGATACCCACGTGCTGGGTATGGTGATCCGCGGCGCAACCGGGCGCAATGTGCCCGAGCTGATGACCGAAAAGATCATACAACCGCTGCAGCTGGAACGGGACGGGTATTACATCACCGACGGGGCGGGCGTTGCCTTTGTGCTGGCTGGGTTGAACTTTACCACGCGGGATTTTGCGCGCTTTGGGCAGATGATCCTGCAGAACGGCACGCATGACGGACAACAGCTTGTTCCGGCTGAATGGATTCGCGAGTCAACCTGGCCCAGCGCCCCGACACAGGCGGGTGAAACCGGGTATGGCTATCAATGGTGGATTCCCAAAGGTGCACATGAGGGTGAGTTCTTTGCGCGTGGAATCTACGGACAATACATCTATTTTGATCAATCCCGCGACGTGCTGATTGTGTCCACCGGAGCAGACCGGAAATTCCGCGATCCGGGCGTCAGCGACCAGAATATAGAAATGTTCCGCAAGATCGCGCAAAGCCTGTAAGGTGGATCCATGCAAAAACAGGACAGTATCAACGTTTTGGGAGGTGTGCTTGCCCCGTGTTCCCGTGATCCACTGACCGGATTCTTTCGCGATGGGGCCTGCAACACCTGCCCCGAGGATCAGGGCAGCCACACGGTTTGCGCGGTAATGACGGCCGAGTTTCTCGCGTTCTCCAAGTATGTCGGAAACGATCTGAGCACCCCGCGCCCCGAGTTCAACTTTGCCGGCCTGAAACCGGGTGACAGCTGGTGTCTGTGCGCCGGGCGTTTTCTGCAGGCCCATGACGAAGGCTGCGCGCCAAAGGTACATCTTGAAGCCACACACCAGCGCGCGCTCGACGTGGTGCCACTGCGGCTGCTGACCGAACACGCGGTTGCGGAATAGCCAGACCGGCCCAGGACATCCCGGACCGGCCCTTATTCGGGATCACTCCCGCAGTTTGACAAGGTCGGACATCAGCCCTTCGGTCCCGTTGTAGACCGTCAGCCGTTCGACCTTCCCGGCGATGGTTTCCAGCGCCTCCAGCTCTTTCAGCCGCAGCATCACCGGGTTTTCCGCCATCACCTTCGCGGTGTTCAGCAGGGACCGCGTGGCGTTGGTTTCTTCCCGCCGCCGGATGACGTTGGCCTCGGCCTGTTTCTCGGCAGCGACCACGGCGGTCAGGATTTCCCGCATCTCACCGGGCAGGATGACGTCTTTCAACGCGATTTCACCGACTTCGATACCGATCCCGGCCATTTGTGTCCGCACCCGATCCGCGGCCTCGGTGTCGACAGTCACCTTCTCGGCCAGCAGCCGGTCCAGTGTCATCGCCCCCAAAGTCTTCCGAAACGCCAGTTGCAGCGCCCGGTGCAGGGCCTGATCGAAGTCCTTGACCGCCCCCACCGCCTTTACCGAATCAATGACCCGGTAATCAGCGCTGAGGTTGACCCGGATGGTCACCCGGTCCTTGGTCAGGATCTCCTGCCCTGTCACCTCATGGGTCCGTTGCCGCAGGTCGATCTGTTTGACCTCCACGTTCCGCCCGACTTTCCAGAAGGCATGCGCACCGGGGGCCAGCTGATCCACCAGTACCCCGTCAACCGTCAGCAGCCCGGTATGCCCTTCGGCCACCTCAACCTGCGTCAGGTTCAGCCGCAGCCCGGCCCGAACCAGCCGCTGCGCCGTCGCTTTGGGCACAACCATGGTGTCGGTCAACGCGTGATGCTCGATCTTCCACGGCCCTGCGGCCTTCCATACAAGCACCCGTGCTTCGGGGTTCAGCACCCGAACAGCCACCCCATCCCGCAGCAGAACCAGAACTTCGTCAGGTTCGGCCCGGAACTCGGTCAGATGCTTGGCGGCCAGCTCGGGCCGGTTCTGCATCAGCGCCCGCTCATAGGGCGACACGAAAAAGAGCTTTTCCAGATCGTGCAGCTCGGTCAGCACATCCTTGCGCGGCAGCCGGTGTTTCCCGGGGCCGAGGATTGCATCGAACACCCCGTTGCGCAGGACCAGCATCCGCTGGGTCTCGGTCAGGGTCAGCCGTTGGTGACCGGTCAGCCGGTCGATCAGATCTTGGAACAGTGTCATGTCATTTCTCCTTTTCGTCTCGCTCTATCGTCGTCGCAATTGCGAACTCCTTTTCATGTTTTCAGTGGGATGCACCCCGAACGGGTGACAGGTGTGAAGCCTTCGGACGAAAGCGGGAAAGATCCGGACATCCCCCGCGCCATACCCCTGCGCGGGAGGATCAGAGAGAGGGGCGCGGGACCCATGCGCCGCGTGACCCATAGGCCAAGCGGGGCACCGATCCGGCGGTACCGTCATCTGCCCTCCGGCCCAAGGCCAGAGCAGCGAAGACCCCTGCCCCGCCCGGCCAAAGCCTGACGCTGCGCGGTGCCGCCCCTGCTGGGGAACACCCGGACCCATATGTTTTGGACCGTTTTCACGGGCCGGCGTGGAAGGCCGGTGCTGACTGAACAGCTTTTCAAATGACGGGATTCGAACCCGTTACACATCGATTTGCAGTCGATTGCTCTCACCAGAATGAGCTACATTTGGAGCTTTGGAAGGAATTGAACCTTCGCCTACAGATGGGAAACCTGTCGCTCTATCCAACTGAGCTACAAAGCGTGTACCAATCCCCGGTTTCGGCCCTGGCATACGGTTTCGGCAGCGCCGTCCGCACCGGGAGAGTGATCACCTCTGCCCGCTAGGGTCCGGCCCGTTGCGACCGGTAACGGCGGGTTTAGGCGAAAGGTCTGGATTCGCTCAATAATTTTCTGGGGGTCAAAATCGCACCTGTGGCGGGCGCGCAACAAAATTACCCATCTGCGCAATATTCGAAAAGGTAGCGCGACAAAAACAAAGCGGCGCACCCGTCAAAGGTGCGCCGCTCTTGTCACAAATTTCAAATTTTACCACCTGGTCAATCGGCGCTGCGGCCTTCGGTATCCGACATGTCGAAGTTAAGATACTTGGCCACGGTCTGCACGTCCTTGTCGCCACGACCGCACATGTTCATGCAGATCAGGTGATCCTTGGGCAGTTCGGGGGCGATTTTCATTACATGGGCCAGCGCGTGGGAGGGCTCAAGCGCCGGGATGATGCCTTCGGTCGCGCAGCACAGCTGGAACGCCTCCAGCGCTTCTTTGTCGGTGATCGAGACATAGTTGGCGCGGCCAATTTCGTGCAGCCACGAGTGTTCGGGACCGATACCCGGATAATCCAGACCGGCTGAGATCGAATAGCCTTCCAGAATCTGCCCGTCATCGTCCTGCAGCAGATATGTGCGGTTGCCGTGCAATACGCCCGGACGCCCACCGGTCAATGAGGCGCAATGCTCCATCTTTTCGTTCACGCCCTTGCCACCGGCCTCAACACCGATGATGTTGACGTCCTTGTCGTCGAGGAACGGGTAGAACAAGCCCATCGCGTTCGAGCCGCCACCGATTGCAGCAATGATCGTGTCAGGCAGACGGCCTTCGGCCTTCATCATCTGCTCTTTGGCTTCCTTGCCGATAATCGACTGGAAATCGCGCACCATCGCCGGATAGGGGTGCGGCCCCGCCACGGTGCCGATGCAATAAAAGGTGTCGCGCACATTGGTCACCCAGTCACGCAGCGCGTCGTTCATCGCGTCTTTCAGCGTGCCGCGGCCAGAGGTCACCGGAATCACCTCGGCCCCCAGCAGGCGCATACGAAACACGTTCGGGGCCTGACGCTGCACGTCATGCGCGCCCATATAGACCACGCACTTCAGGCCAAACTTGGCGCAGACGGTGGCAGTGGCCACGCCGTGCTGACCGGCTCCGGTTTCAGCAATGATCCGGGTCTTGCCCATGCGCCGCGCCAGAATGATCTGGCCCAGCACGTTGTTAATCTTGTGAGCGCCGGTGTGGTTAAGCTCGTCGCGTTTCAGGTAGATCTTAGCACCGCCCAGATGCTCAGTCAGACGTTCCGCGTAATACAGTGGCGAGGGGCGGCCCACGTAGTTCGCCCACAGATCGTCCATCTCGGCCCAGAAGGTGGGATCGTCCTTGGCCTTCTCATACTCCTCCTCCAGCGACAGGATCAGGGGCATCAGCGTTTCGCTGACGAACCGCCCGCCGAAGATGCCAAAGCGGCCCTGTTCATCGGGGCCGGACATGAAGGAATTGAAAAGATCGTTGGCCATGGGTTTCTCCATCGTCGTGCCCATTGTTCATAGGAGGTGGCGGCGGGATTTGCCATGGCAAAACGTATTATTCCGCCGCTTCAAGGTGCTGCGCCCAGATTTGCAACGCCTGCTCTCTACTGGGCACTGCAATGCAGGGGAAGTGGTGAAACTCACTCACCTCGGCCAGTCGTACAGCGGCCTGCACCACGCGTCGGTGCGGACCGGAATGGGCAAAGGTCAGCATCGCCTCGGCATCGTGCCAGACACTGAGCGAGAAATAGAGCCCCTGATACGGAAAGACATCCGCTTTCAGACACAACGGATCGCCGCGCGCCTGAAGCAACGCCTGATGCGCGCGCCAAAAAAACTCCGGCCCGTAATACCACCGTTTCAATGAAACTCCGCCAATCGCTGCCAGCATTGCCGCGCCCTCCCCTATCGGAGATACGCAGGCACCGGGCGATCAGATCACCGGGTGGCGTCGATAAAGGCGCGGATGAGGGTTGCGTCCTTCACGCCGGGCGCGCTTTCCACGCCCGAAGAGACATCGACCTGCCGCGCGCCAGTCATGCGCATGGCATCGGCAACGTTATCAGCCGTCAACCCCCCGGCCAGCATCCACGGGCGCCGCCAGTACTTGCGCCCGGCCAGCAGGCGCCAGTCAAAAGCCAGGCCGTTGCCGCCCGGCAACTCGGCGTTGCGCGGTGGCTTGGCGTCGATCAGCAGTTGGTCCGACACTTCCGAGTACAGGTCGATTGCCACAAGGTCTTCAGCTTCGGCCACACCAATGGCTTTCATCACGGGCAGGCCGAACCGTTCGCGGATCTCGGCCACGCGATCCGGGCTTTCCTTGCCGTGCAGTTGCAACATGTCCAACGGTACGCTGGCCACGATCCGGTCCAGTTCCTCATCCGACGCGTTCACGGTCAGCGCGACCTTGGCCACACCAGAAGGCACCAGATGGGCCAGTTCGGTGGCGGCCTCAATGTCCAGATGCCGTGGCGATTTTGGGAAGAACACGAACCCGACATAACGTGCGCCAGCCTCGGCTGCCACGCGCACGTGATCGGGGGCGGTCAGGCCGCAGATTTTGACACTTGCGTCTTGGGGCATTGGTTTGCCTCAGCTGGCCTCGTCCAGCAGGGCCAGAACTTCGTCCTGACCTTCGTTCTGCTTTTTCTTGAGCTTTTTGACTTCACGCTCAAGCTTGCGCACTTCGTTTTTCTTCACGGACGCATCCCGGCGGTGCTTGTGCTCGCGCAGCCATTCCCAGAGGAAACCGATGATCAGGCCTGCGACAACGCCGCCCAACACCACCACGAACAGCGGCAGCGACGTGCTGAAGTTAAAACCCACAAGCTCGGCAAAGGGTTCCGGCATCAGCGACAGTTCAACCGTTTCGCGATTGGCCAGCGAGACGGAAATAAGAACGATCCCGAGGATCGCCAGGAAAGCATATCGAAGGTAGCGCATCATGACTTAGGCTTTACCGTTCAATCGATCCCTAAGCAACTTGCCAGTTTTGAAAAACGGCACACATTTTTCTTCGACTTGAACAGTCTCACCCGTGCGGGGATTGCGGCCGACACGCGCGTCGCGCTGTTTCACCGAAAAGGCACCGAAGCCACGCAGTTCCACACGGTCACCGCGCGCCATGGCATCCGTCACTTCTTCGAACACGGTATTCACGATCCGCTCGACGTCGCGTTGATATAAATGCGGGTTCTCGTCGGCGATTTTCTGAATCAGTTCTGAACGGATCATGAGCGCTACCCTCCCAGGCGATCGGTTAACCATCTCTATTGTTCTGAACAGTATAGGAAAAAAGTCGGATCGGGGGAACGTAAACTCTTTGTGCAAAGCCTTCATTTTGCTGCTAAACCGCGCGATTTTTCGCTTGTTCACGCGAATTCCGCGCTTAAAGCGCGAACCACACCCGAAATAAGTCCGGAATTTGGAACATATTGATTCGCAACAAAAACGGCCCCGCGCGGATACGCGGGGCCGTAAATTCGGCTAAGGCTGATGCCTTGGCTTAGTCGCCGGACTTCAGCGCCGCACCCAGGATATCGCCCAGCGATGCGCCCGAGTCGGAAGAACCGTACTGTTCCACGGCCTCTTTCTCTTCGGCGATCTCGCGTGCCTTGATCGACAGGCCCAAACGGCGGGTCTTGCTGTCAACGTTGGTGACGCGAACGTCGACCTTGTCACCGACCGAGAAACGCTCAGGGCGCTGTTCGGCACGGTCACGCGACAGGTCCGAACGACGGATGAACGATTTCATGCCTTCGTACTCGACCTCGATGCCACCATCTTCGATCGCGGTGACTTCGACAGTGATGACCGAACCACGCTTCACGCCGCCCACGGCTTCGGCGAACTTGTCACCGCCCAGGGCTTTGATCGACAGCGAGATACGCTCTTTTTCGACGTCAACTTCCGAGACAACGGCCGAAACCATGTCGCCTTTGCGGTAGTTCTGGATGGCATCCTCGCCACGCTCGTCCCAGGACAGGTCCGACAGGTGAACCATGCCGTCGATGTCGCCTTCGAGGCCGATGAACAGACCGAATTCGGTGATGTTCTTGACTTCGCCTTCGACCTGCGTGCCCTCGGGGTGCGTTTCTGCGAACACTTCCCACGGGTTGCGCTGAGTCTGCTTCAGGCCCAGAGACACGCGACGCTTGGCGCCGTCGATTTCCAGAACCATAACGTCGACTTCCTGGCTGGTCGAAACGATCTTGCCGGGGTGGACGTTTTTCTTGGTCCAGGACATCTCGGACACGTGCACCAGACCTTCGACACCGGCTTCCAGCTCGACGAACGCGCCGTAGTCGGTGATGTTGGTGACGCGACCCTGATGGACCGAGCCCAGCGGGTATTTCGCAGCAACCAGATCCCACGGATCTTCCTGCAGCTGCTTCATGCCCAGGCTGATGCGGTGGGTCTCTTTGTTGATCTTGATGACCTGAACCTTGATGGTTTCGCCGATCGTCAGGATCTCGGACGGGTGGTTCACACGACGCCATGCCATGTCGGTGACGTGCAGCAGGCCGTCAACGCCGCCCAGGTCAACAAATGCGCCGTATTCGGTGATGTTCTTGACGACACCCTCGACGGTCTGACCTTCGGACAGGTTGCCGATAACTTCGGCACGCTGTTCGGCACGCGATTCTTCCAGGATTGCGCGACGCGACACAACGATGTTGCCACGGCGGCGGTCCATTTTCAGAATCTGGAACGGCTGCTTCAGACCCATCAGCGGGCCAGCGTCGCGCACGGGGCGCACGTCAACCTGCGAGCCGGGCAGGAACGCAACTGCGCCACCCAGATCGACGGTGAAGCCACCTTTGACGCGACCGAAGATAGCACCTTCGACGCGCTGGTCGTCGGCATATGCTTTTTCCAGACGGTCCCATGCCTCTTCACGGCGGGCCATCTCGCGCGAGATGACGGCTTCGCCACGGGCGTTTTCTGCGGCGCGCAGGTAGACTTCGACCTCGTCGCCAACAGCGATTTCAGGGGCTTCGCCGGGATTTGCGAATTCTTTCAGATCAACGCGGCCTTCCATTTTGTAGCCGACGTCGATGATGGCTTGGCCGGCTTCGATCGCCAGTACCTTGCCTTTGACAACAGAACCCTCTTCGGGTGTGTCCATTTCGAAGCTTTCATTAAGGAGGGCTTCGAATTCCTCCATGGATGCGTTAGCCATGTGGCGTTGTTTTCCTTTACAGTACGTTTTTGCTGGCCGAGCGGTTGTCTCCGCCGGTCTTGTTTCATGGTGCCTTGAGGCGTAACCCGGGGCGCATCTGACTACACAAACACAAAGGGCCGAGGTAACCCGGCCCTGCTCAGATACGTCATCCGGACGTTAGCCGCCCTTGTTAAGACCGGTGCTCTATAGCGGGTTGGCTCCGGTCTCGCAAGTCGAAAGCACTTAGCGCGAAGAACAGGGACAACATCGCCGACCTCACAATCGGTTGATAGCAGCCTTGCCCGGTTGCACACCTTGCATCACCCCGGCACCACTGGTCTGGCAGGCACACAGACCGGAATTGTCAGATCATGGAAGAGTTCAACGTCATCGTTGCACATCAACCCCAGTGGGTTCAGATATGGATGAACATTCTGAGCTTTGGCGCCTTCCTGTTACCGATCTCACTATTGATTTGGCGGCAGACACGCCTGACAGCGATTATTACGATCCTGTGCAGTTTGCTGGCGGCGGCCGGCGTTCTGCTGATCTTCAACCAGCTTGGTTATGTCCGTTTGATGGGGCTCGGCCACGCCGTGTTCTGGACACCGCTTGCCTATTACCTCTGGAAACAACAGGCGCGCGAAGACATCCCCGTCGCTCCCAAATGGATAATCCGTGTGGTGGTCTTGACCATCGCCGTGTCGCTGGCCTTCGACTACTTGGACGTACTGCGGTATTTGCTGGGCGATCGAACACCTGCTTCTGTTCCGGCTTAGATTTCTTCGCCTTTCTTAAGCAATTCCTCGATCAGATCCCGCTGAAGGTTACCGCTGTCCCCTCCGCCGAACTGCTGCGCACCGCCGGAATAAAGCGAGCCATAGGTCTTGGCGATGTTCACCGTCTGCGCCAACCCCGAGATCAGCTGGTCCTTTTCAAGCGGTGACAGCGGATGAATGAATGTTGCCCACAGCATTCCGTTGGCAATCGCATAGCGCGCGTCGAGAGCGCTGTCGAAATTGGCCTGCATCATGCGGTGCATGTCCTCGGCGGTCAGGCCCTCGGCGCTGCGGATCGGGATCATCGCGCGCATCCGGTCGGCATTGCTGTCGGTGATGATCAGAACCGGAACGTCCGATACGGTCAGTTGGAACCCTGGCCCGCGCGGCTGTGCCTCAGGGTCGAGCGCGAAGATGATCTTGCCCAGACGTTCATAGTCCATCGGTGGCTCGGCCTCCTGAGCAGCCAGGCTTCCGGCCAGAAAAAACAGAGTTAGGGCTAGTCGGATCATCGCATCTCTCCTGCAGGCTACGCTCCAACCATAGGGGCCGGCTGGCGGAGTGACCAAACAAAGCTTGGTGAAGGACTTATCCCGCCCCACCGCAGGTTTGAACGATCTGCAAGATTTGGCGGGCTTCCTGCGATAGCCCGTTCAGAACTACCCCTCTACTTATGTTTCAGCGGTTGGCCGCCCGGCTGATCCAAACCTGAACAGGAAAGGAAATCCCAATGAAATCTCTGGTTCTGACAACCGTCCTCGCCGCCCTGCCTCTGATCGCGGCACCCGCCTTTGCCGCGGATGAGATAAACGTTTCTAACGGTATCTCGGCGGCCGGTGCGCCGCTGGCCGCGCACGGCGTCGATCTGGTCGCGCTGGTGAGTGACGGCAATCCGGTCGAGGGCTTTGCCACCCATTCCGCCACCTATGACGGGGCGTCCTACTACTTTACCAGCGCTGCGAACCGCGAAGCGTTCGAGACCAACCCCGCCGCCTACCTGCCTCAGCACGGCGGGTTCTGTTCGTTCGGCGTTTCGGTGGGCAAGAAGTTTGACGGCGATCCGGATCAATATCTCGTCGCGGATGGCAAGCTGTACCTTTTCCTGAACGCCGAAACCCGCGCGGCCTTCCTGAAGGACGTGACAGCCACGGCAAAAACCGCTGACGATCAGTGGGCGAATATCAAAAGCGTCGCCGTCGGCGAGTTGTAATCCTGAAAGCCCGCAGCGCTATGGCGTCGCGGGCTTTTTCTTTTCGATGAAGGCCACGGCCTGAGCTAGCGCAGCCTCGATACTCAGATCGGACGTGTCCAGCAGTACGGCATCGTCGGCGGGTTTCATCGGTGCAGTGCTGCGTTCGGCATCCCGTGCATCGCGTTCGCGCACATCGGCCAGCACCATTTCGCGGGTGACTTCCGATCCCTTGGCGCTCAATTCCAGAAAACGCCGCTCGGACCGAACTTCGGCGCTGGCGGTGACGAACAGCTTCACCTCGGCCTCAGGGCAGATCACCGTTCCGATATCGCGCCCATCCAGAACCGCGCCCCCGGCACGACGGGCAAAATCGCGTTGGAAGGCGACCAACGCCGACCGGACCTCAGGGATTACAGCCACTTTCGACGCCGCCTGCGCAATCTCGGCCGTACGCAGATCACCCTGCTCCAGCTCGTCAGCCGTCAGCGCCTGCGCGGCCTCGACCGGGTCGGTACCGTCCAGAGTGCGACGCCCAACCGCGCGGTAGAGCAACCCCGTATCCAGATGCGCGAACCCGAAGTGTGCGGCAACGCCTTTCGAGATCGTGCCCTTCCCCGCCGCCGCAGGGCCGTCAATGGCGACAGTAAAGCTCACGTGCGTTCGACCTTGGCGCCCAGAGACGCCATCAGCGGTTCGAAAATCGGGAATGAGGTCGCGATCGGGCCGCCGTCATCGACCGAGACCGGGGTCTGCGCGCCCATCCCCATCACCATGAACGACATGGCGATGCGGTGGTCCAGAAAGCTCTCGCACGTACCGCCGCCGGGGATATTGCCGATGCCCAGCCCCTCGACCGACCACCATTCTTCGCCCTCGTCAACGGTCACGCCATTGGCGCGCAGACCCCTGGCCATTGCGTCGATCCGGTCACTCTCCTTGACGCGCAGCTCTTTGACGCCGCCCATCATCGTGGTGCCTGTGGCATTGGCTGCAACCACGGACAGAACCGGGTATTCGTCGATCATCGAGGCCGCGCGTTCCGGCGGCACGTTGATACCCTTCATGTTGGGCGAATACTTGGCGCGCAGATCGGCAACGGGCTCACCGCCCTCTTCGCGTTCGTTTTCATAGGTCAGATCTGCGCCCATTTCGCGCAGAGTGGTAAACAGCCCCGCACGGGTCGGGTTCAGGCCGATACCTGGCACCAACACATCCGAACCCGGCGTGATCAGCGCCGCGCAGACCGGGAAGGCCGCGCTAGACGGGTCGCGCGGCACGGCGATGACTTGCGGTTTTAGCTCGGGGCGGCCGGTCAGAGTGATCACCCGCCCCTCATCGGTATCCTCGACGGAAATTTCGGCGCCAAACCCGGCCAGCATCCGCTCCGAATGGTCACGCGTGGCCTCTTTCTCAATTACCACCGTCTTGCCGGGCGCGTTCAGGCCAGCCAGCAGCACGGCGGATTTCACTTGCGCCGACGGTACTGGGACTTCGTAGCGGACCGGCACGGGTTCCGCCGCACCCACGATCGTCATCGGCAGACGCCCACCGGCACGGCCAACCGACTGCGTACCAAACAGCGCCAACGGATCGGTGACCCGCGCCATCGGGCGTTTGTTGAGGCTCGCGTCTCCGGTAAAGGTCGCGGTGATGGGCGAGGTCGCCATTGCCCCCATGATAAGTCGCACTCCGGTACCCGAATTGCCGCAGTCGATCACCTGATCCGGCTCGGCAAAACCACCGACTCCGACACCATGCACGGTCCATTCACCACCACCGTGGTCCGTCACCTCGGCCCCAAAGGCGCGCATCGCCTTGGCGGTGTCCAGAACGTCCTCGCCCTCAAGCAGGCCCGAGATTTTGGTTTCACCCACCGCCATAGCGCCAAGGATCAGCGACCGGTGCGAGATCGACTTGTCGCCGGGCACCTCTGCTGTGCCGGTCAGCGGGCCGCAGGGATGCGAGGTCATCGGGATTGGCGTGCCGTGTCCGGACATGGGGGCTCCTGTTTTCGCTATCAGTGCTCAAGCCGATTAGCGAATTGGGGCCGCTTGGTCCAGCCGCAATACGACCGCCAGAGGGAGCGAGGTTTGGGCGATCAGGAGTTTCTGGGCTACAATGGTCAAACTCAAGGACGAGTTCATTTTTTGTTGCTCATAATTCAATGTCCAAGGTTTTTTCCATGTCACAGCTTCAAACCATGCTTTCCAGCGGAACGGAAAAGTTCTTTCAGCCCAAAGATCCACTAAAGACAGACAGTGTTCTGCAGATGCGCCTGGCCTTTCTGGTCGGCCTCGTGGCCTTTGGCCTGCCGATCATCCTTGCCAGCGGCGCAGTGTTTGGTGGCAGCTGTTTTCGCGACAGCATAAGCCATTTCTACTATGCCCAATTCCTTGGGACCATCTTCGTCGGTTTAATGGTTTTTATCGGTGGTTTCCTAATCGCCTATACCGGAGATCATTGGCTTGAGGATCTTGGGTCATTCATCGCCGGAATAGGCGCATGTTTTGTCGCGGTTTTCCCAACAAGCGGGTCTGGCTGCGAAGAACCCGTCAGCTTTAAGTCTCGGATTTTTGCCGATGTGAACCAAACGCCGCCGCCGGTCCTGTCGGACCCCGAACCGGAAGCATTCTTCACCCTGTTTTCGGGCGCGCCGCACTTACATGCCTGGGCTGCGGGCATCCTGTTTATCTATCTTGGCCTTTATTGCCTTTTCGTTTTACGCCGCGTGGTTCCGGAGCGTCACTTAAGACACGGGCAAATGATCCAGACGAAAAAGCGACGCAATACTTTGTATTCGTTATGCGGCATCACGATCCTGTTGTGCGTTCTGACTCTGGGTATCGTCGCCTTTTCTGGTGAAGGCGCCCAGACAGGATGGAAATCCCATAACCTGACTTTTTTTGTAGAAACCATCGCGCTTTGGGCATTCGGGCTGGCATGGTTTGCAAAAGGCCGAGCCTTCCCCAGCATGCGCGATCCCGCGCCGTAGCGGTCAGGTTTTGCGGAACGTAAGGTAATGTGGTGTGCGGCCTTCGCGCAGAGCTTTCTGCTCATATCGAGTGGAAATCCAGTCCTCCCACGGTTCGCGCCAGTCTGCGGGGCGTTCAGCCAGCCACTCGAAACCTGCGTGCGGAACTTCCTCCAGCGTCTGGCGAACATAGTCGGGGATGTCAGTTGCCACGCGGAAGATTGACCCCGGCTTCAGCACGCGCGCCAGCGGTTCCAGATGTTCGGGCGTGACAAAGCGACGGCGGTGGTGCCGCGTTTTGGGCCAGGGGTCGGGGTACAGCAAAAA
Organism: Ruegeria sp. AD11(2025); assembly: GCF_056542405.1. Classification (NCBI taxonomy): domain Bacteria; kingdom Pseudomonadati; phylum Pseudomonadota; class Alphaproteobacteria; order Rhodobacterales; family Roseobacteraceae; genus Ruegeria; species Ruegeria sp. AD11(2025). Next base: position 78,604 of record NZ_JBQFZU010000011.1, read on the forward strand.
GGCGCGCGAAATGCTGGCTTCGGGAAGCACGTCGAACAGATCGCGTGCGTCACCGGGGTGCACCGCAAGGTTTTCGACTCCGGCCTGACGAATTTTACCCAGCAGCATGGCGACGCCGTTGATATAGGGTTCAGCCCCGATGATACCGATATCGGGGTTGCTGGCGGCCTGATGCACCAGATGCTCGCCACCGCCGAAGCCAACCTCAAGCCAAACATCCTTGCCGCCGAACAGCGCGTCCAGGTCCAGCGGGTGACGTTCAGGGTTGGTTTCCCAATCGACCGCGCCCGGAGACAGGGCATCGAGATCTTCGTTCAGATACGTCTTTTGACTCTGCTTCAGTGTCTTGCCCTTAAAGCGGCCATAGAAGTTTCTGCGGGGGCGTTTTGGTGTCTGGGTGCTCATGGCGGTGCCCATACTGCGCAGGTCCAAGTGTTGCAACCCCGGCGCCTGAACGAAAAAGCGCGCCGGTTAGGGCGCGCTTTGTATTGCATTGGATCAGACCGCGGTTTTCAGCGCATCGACCAAGTCAGTACGCTCCCAGCTGAATCCGCCATCCGCATCGGGTTCACGTCCGAAATGGCCATAAGCAGCCGTGCGCTGGTAGATAGGCTTGTTCAGTTTCAGGTGCTCGCGAATACCGCGCGGGGTCAGGTCCATCACCTGTCCGACGGCAGTTTCGATGAGAGCGTCCGCAATCTCGCCGGTGCCGTGCGTATCGGCGTAGATCGACAGAGGTTTGGACACACCAATCGCATAGCTCAGCTGAATGGTGCAGCGTTCCGCCATGCCCGCAGCAACCACGTTCTTGGCCAGATAGCGCGCGGCATAAGCGGCCGAGCGGTCCACCTTGGTCGGGTCTTTCCCCGAGAACGCACCACCACCATGAGGCGCGGCACCGCCGTAGGTGTCGACGATGATCTTGCGCCCGGTCAAACCCGCGTCGCCATCCGGGCCGCCGATCACGAATTTGCCCGTCGGGTTCACGTGCCATTCGGTTTCTGCGGTCAGCCAGCCTGCGGGCAGGGTTTCGGTGATATAGGGTTCGACGATGGCACGGATGTCGTCCGAGCTCAGCGCCTCGTCCAGGTGCTGAGTCGACAGCACGATCGAACTGACGCCGACCGGCTTGCCATCGCGGTACACAACCGACAGCTGCGATTTCGCGTCCGGGCCCAGTGCGGGCTCGGTGCCGTTCTTGCGCACTTCGGCCAGACGACGCAGAATCGCGTGCGAGTACTGGATCGGTGCTGGCATCAGCGCAGGGGTTTCGGTGGTGGCGTAACCGAACATGATGCCCTGGTCGCCAGCGCCCTCATCCTTGTTATCCGAGGCGTCCACGCCCTGAGCAATATGGGCGGACTGTTCGTGCAGCAGATTTGTCACCTCGACGGTTTCGTGATGAAACTTATCCTGCTCATAGCCGATATCCTTGATACAGGCGCGCGCGATCTCGTCGATGCGGCCCATATAATCGTGCAGCTTTTCCTGATCGGACAGACCTACTTCGCCACCGATCACCACTCGGTCGGTCGTGGCAAAGGTTTCGCACGCCACGCGTGCTTCGGGTTCTTCGTTCAGAAATGCGTCAAGGACGGCATCGGAAATCCGGTCACAAACCTTATCCGGGTGCCCTTCGGATACGGATTCCGAAGTAAATGTGTAGTTCTGTCGGGACATGAAAGTGCTCCATTGAGATTTCCCCATCACGCCAGGAAGCCGTTGTGACGGGCAAGCGAGGGGATACGCCTACAGCTTCACAGGGTCAATCAGAATTTAAGCGTGTTTTCGCCGGACGTTGCACCAAAGCAGCACGAACAAAACCGCCAGCAGAACAAAGACCGGGATATCGCCGATCCGGGCGTATACAGTGGGGGGCAGCGGCGCTGGCAGTTTTGCATCCACAAAACCCGCCTGCCCCAAAGCCAGCGAATCCACAACGTGCCCCAGCGGATCGATCATCGCCGAAACCCCGGTATTGGCCGAGCGCATCATCGGAAGACCCTGCTCGATCGCGCGCATCTGGGCTTGAGCCAGATGCTGATATGGGCCGGACCGCGTACCGAACCAGGCATCATTGGTGATTTGCAGCAGAAAATTAGCGCGCCCCGGTGCAGACAAGACATCCTGCGTGAACACAGCCTCGTAACAGATCAGCGGCAGCGCCTTGCCCAGCTTTCCCGCATCCATCAAGGCGGCCCCCGGTCCCGAGCTGAAACCATGGCCAGCGGTGGTCGCCATCCCGTGAATGCCGAACCGTGCCAAAAGGTTTCCGAACGGCACGTATTCTCCAAACGGCGCAAGGTGGTGCTTGTCATACAGACCCTGTTGTTGTCCCTGCTCGTCCAGATAGATCATTGAATTGTAGATGCGCGGCCCGTCACCCCGCTGGATACCCAGAAATACCGGTACGCCCTGCGCTGCATCTGTGACTGCGGCCAAATACGGCTGTGCACTGCCCAGCCATGCCGGTATCGACGTTTCGGGCCAGACAATCAGGTCCGGTCGGGGTTGCGCGGCGGTGAACCCAATCTGACGCGCAAAAAACAACGGCGCATAGTCCGGATCCCATTTCTGATGTTGTGGGGCGTTGGGTTGGATCATACGCACGGCGTGATCGGTCTCGGTGACGGTCGGACGCGAGGCCGCATAGGCCAGGGCCAGACAGGCAATTCCTATCGACAGGCCCAGTGGCAGCGCAAATCCGCCACGTTGCGCCAGTGCCGCGCCCATGGGAAGCGTTGCCAAAAGGGTCAAAGTGCCCAGACCGTATGGTCCGAACAGGGATAAAAGCTGTACCATCGGCGTATCGACCCAAACCTGCGCCAGACCGGCCCAGGGAAACCCGGTCAGCACATAGCCTCGGGCGCATTCCGCCAGAGACACGGCCAAGGCCAGGAAAACCGCCTGCCCAACGGCACCTTTTCCCGGTCTCCTTGCGGCCCAAAAGGCAAGCGCCCAGAACAGGGCCAGCCCGCCTGCCATGAAGATCAAGGCGAAGGGTGCCATCCAGGCGTGGCGCTCGGCGTCTACAAAAAACGGCTCGATGATCCAGCTGAGTCCGCGCGCGAAGTATCCGGTGGCAAAGGCCCAGCCCAACCAAGCGGCCCGCCCCCGCGACTCAGAGTATAGAAACAGCGGTGCCAACAGCACCAGTGCGGCCAAGGTGGCTGCCCAAATCCCAAGCGGTGCGAGGCCAAACGCCGCCAGAGCGCCCAGCAGGGCCGAAAACACAAACCTCAGCCAAAAAGGCCACCCCTGCGCAGGGTTCATGCAGCAAGGTCCGGTAACATGACACGTAAACGCTTGATTCGGCGCGGATCGGCATCGATCACCTCGAATTCCGGACCTTCGGGATGCAGAACAACCTCACCCCGCGCAGGCACACGGCCCGACAGCATGAAAACAAGACCGCCCAAGGTATCAATCTCTTCCTCGTCTACGTCCTCGTGACTGGTCAGTGAGCGCCCGATCTCGGCCTCGAACTCTTCCAGAGGGACACGTGCCTGAACGATGTAGCAGCCAGGCTTTTCCTGCACCCAAAGCTGATCTTCGTCGGCGTCATGTTCATCGGCAATCTCACCAACCACCTGCTCGATCAAGTCCTCGATGGTTAGCAAGCCGTCAACACCGCCATATTCGTCGATCACCAGCGCCATGTGGCGGCGTTCTGTCTGCATCTTTGTCAGCAGCACACCAATTGGCATCGAGGGCGGCACAAACAGCAAAGTCCTCAGCATCGACACGAGATCGAACTCGGCGCCGCTGCCGTTAAACCCGTGGGTCAGCGCAAAATCCTTGAGGTGGACGAATCCCAAAGGAGTATCCAGCGTTCCCTCGTACACCGGTATCCGAGACAGGCCACTATCACGAAACACCTGCGCCAGTTCATCTTTCGTGATTGTTGAAGGGACCGAGATGATTTCGGCAGTCGGAATGGCCACATCCTCGACCCGCATCCGCCGCAAGTTGATCATGCCGCGCGGTTGAGTCGTGTCGGCCTCGTGCCCGTTGGCTACGTGGACCTCATCCTCGTCCTGTGGCGAAAACGCGTCCACTATGCGAGAAAAAAACCCAGCTTTCTCTTTGACATTGTCACCGCCGTTCTTCGGTTGCGCGCTCTGCGCCGCCATAGAACTGCCGTCTGTATCGCCCATAATCCCGTTCCAAATTATCAGCCCTGAAGGCCCGTCTACGCACTATATGGGTCATCAAGACCCAGTTTGCCAAGTATATCGACCTCGACCGCTTCCATCAAATCGGCGTCTGCATCGCGGATGTGGTCGTATCCCAGCAAATGTAGTGTTCCGTGAATGATCAGATGTGTGACGTGATCATCCATGGGTTTGCCAACCTCGGCCGCCTCACGCGCGCAGGTGTCGTAGGAGATCGCAATATCTCCCAGCGCGAATTCGCCAGTGAAATCCGGGTCGGGCGGCAGTGGCGACTGGCCCGGTTGGTCAGCGGCCAGTTCCTCGGCTGGCCAACTGAGCACGTTGGTCGGCGCAGGCTTTTCCCGAAACTCTGCATTCAGTTCGGCGATCCGGGTGTCGTCACAGGCCAGCAGGCTGATCTCGCACAGGTCAGCATCCAGACCGCAATGATCCAGTACGGCATGAATAGCGCGCGCAGCCAAGGGTTCCAGCCCCTGCCAGCGCCCGTCTTCGATGGTCAGTTCAAGGTTCATGTCACCACGTCCTAAGCCTGCGGCCGCGGACGATTAGCCCGTCTCACGGCCCGAGTCGGCCTCATACGCTTCGATAATGGCGGCGACAAGCGGGTGCCTTACGACGTCCTTCGAGGTAAAATAGTTGAAGCTGATATTCGGGATCGTCTTCAGCAAACGCTCGGCATCGGCCAACCCAGACTGAACCCCGCGCGGCAAGTCGACCTGAGAGCGGTCACCGGTGATGACCATGCGGCTGCCCTCACCCAGTCGGGTCAGGAACATCTTCATCTGCATGGTGGTGGCGTTTTGCGCCTCGTCCAGGACAACAAAGGCGTTGGCCAGCGTCCGCCCGCGCATGAAAGCCAGCGGCGCGATTTCGATTCGCTTCTCTTCAATCAGCTTGGCCAGCTGCTTGCCGGGCAGGAAGTCGTTCAGCGCATCATAGAGCGGCTGCATGTAAGGGTCGACCTTGTCCTTCATGTCACCCGGCAGATAACCCAGCTTTTCACCAGCCTCGACGGCGGGACGGCTGAGAATGATCCGGTCCACATGCCCGCCGATAAACATCGACACACCAACGGCCACGGCCAGATAGGTCTTACCAGTGCCGGCAGGACCAATTCCAAAGGCCAGTTCGTTGTTGAACAGCGACTGGACATAGGCCTTCTGCGCGTCCGTGCGTGGCTCGACCAGTTTTTTGCGGGTTTTGATTTCGACCGTACCGCCCTTGAACATCTCAAGCTGGTCGCCATCGCGGCTGCCGGTTCCTGTCTCGGAGCTGCCCATCCGAAGCTCGCGGTCCACGTCGGCAGCCTCAACATCGCGACCGCCTTCAAGACGGGTATAAAGCGCCTGCAGCACCTCAATCGCCTGCTTCTGCGAATCCTCATCGCCCATGACAACCAACTGGTTGCCGCGTCGGACAATCTGGACGGACAGCTTATTTTCGATTTCGGTCAGGTTGCGGTCATACTCACCGCACAAATCAATCAACAACCGATTGTCAGGGAATTCAACAAACGCCTCACTTTGGGGCATGTCATCTTGCGGTGGGGTAAGGGCACCGATGGCCAATCCGTTCTCCTGTCTTGGCGTTTCACCCCGAGCGTAGACAACAACTCTCGGTGGGCGCAAGCCACAGTTTTAAATTTTCCAAAACGGATGGCAAAACCGCCGAATAGTAGCCCAAGCGATATCGCCATTAGTTGAGAGCTTGGTCAAAACGTGTAGTTCAACCCAAATCTCAAACCGCGGTAACGCGGAGTGGATTTCGTCGAAAAACCATTGCTGAATTCGACCCGGCGCGAGTCGAACTGCACGTATTCGTATTCACCCGTAATCGACCAGTTCTCGCTCAGGTTGTGCTCGGCACCGATACTTGCCGAAAAACCGTTCCGAGTATCACTTTCTTCGAATGGTTGCGTCGTGACGCCGGAAGTCAGGCTGCTGGTGGTTTTCACGTCACCCTGCACGTATCCTACCGTTACGAAATACAATACCGTGCCGCTTTTGTTGGTCAGACCATTGCGAAACCGAATCGAAAGGATGTCCGAGACCTCGGACGATCCAGTGATTGCAACGCTGCCAATATCCGTCATGGCGTCGTCATCGAGCGTGCCAAAATCATACCCGAGTTCGAACCCGTAGACATAGTCGCGTCCCCCGATGGCCGGCAGAACGCCACGCCAGCCACCCCGGACACCACCGTAGTTGCCGTTCAGGTCGAGTTCTCCAATTTCGAACGTACCGCCCGGGGTCGTCAGGCCAAACCGGTCCGTGCCGCCCGTTGCATATCCACCGCTAAGGCCCAGGTAGAAGGCGCTGACATCGCTGCCGAAACGTTTCGGGCTGACGACCGGAGGGTCAGTCACACCCTGCTCCAGATTGCCCGCAACAGTTGCGCTGGATAGAAGGGAAAGCACCAGCGCTGACGAGAAAACAACCCGACGGCTTGGTCCAAAGAAACGTGTTCGAATTTCCACTCGTTACCTCCATCGTCCCAACCCGAAAACCGGACCGGTACAGAACTGGATTTTCAGGAGCGCAGAGCGCTGGACCCTAAAAAATCTGGCCCTTCTCGGAACATAGTTCACGGTTGTGAATCAAGGGTTAAAAATTGAAACAAGTGCTGACTATGGCATTATGACAGCACCAGTCGATCAGGTCAGATCATTGCCCCCGCCAGCGAATTTGTCCCCGAACCGGTGATCTGAACATCCCTAAGCTCTCCGACGGCGACGTCTGCATCAGACACATGAACCGAGTGCAGATATTCGGATTTTCCAACCATTTGCCCGGGCAAGCGACCGGATTTTTCGAACAGAACGCTAACCCTTCGCCCAACCATTGCATCCTGAATTTCCCGCTGATGCTGCGTGATCAGGGCCTGCAGACGTTGCAAACGGTCATCCGCCGCCTGCGGATCGACCTGAGGCCGCTCAGCCGCGGGCGTACCGGGGCGGGTCGAGTATTTGAAGGAATAGGCATAGCCGTATTTGACTTCTTCGACCAAATCCATCGTTGCTTGGAAATCTTCTTCGGTTTCCTCGGGAAAGCCGACGATGAAGTCACCGGACATGACGATATCGGACCGCGCCGCACGGATACGCTCGACCAGACGCAGATAGCTTTCCGCCGTGTGGCTGCGGTTCATCCGTTTGAGGATTTTGTCCGATCCCGACTGCACCGGCAAGTGAAGATACGGCATCAGCTTTTCGCAGGTTCCATGCGCCTCGATCAGGTCATCGGCCATGTCATTGGGGTGCGAGGTGGTAAAGCGGATGCGCTCCAGCCCGTCGACTTTGTTCAACTCCCAGATCAGACCGGCCAGCGTCATGTCGCCGTTCGGACCCGAGCCATGATAGGCGTTCACGTTCTGACCCAGCAGAGTGATCTCGCGCACGCCGCGCTCCACCAGATCTTGGGCTTCACGGATAATGCGATCCGCCGGGCGGCTGACTTCGGCACCACGGGTATAGGGCACCACACAGAAGGCGCAGAATTTGTCGCAGCCTTCTTGCACGGTCAGAAACGCTGTCGGGCCACGCTTGGCCTTGGGGCGGTTCTTCAGTTTCTCGAACTTGTCTTCTTCGGGGAAGTCCGTGTCCAGCGCCTTGGCGCCAGTGCGGGTCTTTGCCTCCATCTCGGGCAGGCGGTGATAGCTTTGTGGGCCCACAACCAGATCGACCAAAGGCTGACGACGCATGATTTCTTCGCCTTCGGCCTGCGCAACACATCCCGCCACGCCGATCTTCAGATCGGGCTTTTCCGCTTTCAATCCCTTGAACCGGCCAAGCTCGGAATAGACCTTTTCGGCAGCCTTTTCCCGGATATGGCAGGTGTTGAGCAAAATCATATCCGCATCATCGGGGCTTTGCGTTTCCACGTAGCCCTGCCCGCCCAACGTCTCGGACATGCGCTCGCTGTCATAGACGTTCATCTGGCAACCATAGGTTTTGATGTACAGCTTTTTGGGTTCTGACATGGGTATGGCCTTTGCGTTCGCGGGATCGGCGTCATCTATACCCTACGAACGCCGCTTGCAATGCCGGGGCGGATACCCGATTTTGACCGAAGATTCCAGCAAAGTGGAACCGGACAGGTAATGCAATACGATTCACTCGACGTTTTCCTGAACTCAGGCAAATCGGCGCTGGCCAAAGGCCCGGTCGCCCTGATCTTTGCCGAGGACACGGTCGAGATCGACAGCACGATCCGGCATCATCTGCACCTGGGGTTCAAATCCGTGATCGCCTTCATGCCGCAGGATTTTGCGCTGGACCCGGAGTTGTCCGAACGCATTCACCGCGTAACGCTAACCTGCGTGCCCGGCGCGATCGTGTTCGACACCATCAACAAAATCATACAGGCCGCGCCCGGCATTTGGATGTATTACTGCTATAACGCCGAATACCTGTTCTTTCCGTTTTGCGAGACGCGAACGGTGGGCGAATTGCTGGCCTTTCACGCCGAAGAACGCCGTGACGCGATGCTGAGCCATGTCATCGACCTCTATGCCGATGATTTGGATGCCTTTCCGAACGGAGTCGCCCCGGACCGCGCGATGCTGGACGGCACGGGCTATTACGCCCACACCCGCCACGACGCCGAAGGCCACCCGGTCGAGCGGCAGTTGGACATGTCGGGCGGCCTGCGCTGGCGGTTTGAGGATCACATTCCCTATGAACGCCGCCGTATCGACCGGATCGCCCTGTTCAAATCCCGCAAGGGTCTGGAACTGCGCCCCGATCACACGTTCAACGACCCGGAATACAACACCTATTCCTGCCCGTGGCATCACAATATGACGGCTGCCGTATGCTCATTCCGGGCGGCCAAAGCGTTGAAAACCAACGCCGGATCGACCTTCGACATCCCGAGTTTTTGCTGGCGCAACTCAGTGCCGTTCCAGTGGACCTCTGGTCAATTGCTCGACCTTGGCCTGATCGAATCAGGCCAGTGGTTCTGAGCCGCGACTAGCGCTGCAGCAGCACCGGGAACCAATCTTCGCGCAGGCGCTGGCCGGGGGTCATGTCATGCCCCAGAAACGGTGGAGATGTCCGGCCCGGACGTTCCACATACCGCGCATCATCGCCGACCAAACGCAATGAAAACGCCCTGCGGCGGCTGTCGGAGTGATTCCCGCGCGCGCCGTGCAGCGTGCGGTAGTTGAATGCCACCGCGTCGCCCGGCTCCATCTCGAATTCCACAACCTTCATACCTTCGGCATCCGGGTCGGGGACTGGGATGTACTGGCCTTCGTCCGGGAAAAACCCCTCCTCCGACACCCAGCGGGTTGGCAGAACCTCTTTCTCCCACCGGTGCGAGCCCGCCACGCAGCGCAGCGTTGCCTGTTTCACCGGGTCCAGCGGCGACCAGAAGCTGATCGTCTGCTGCCCTTCGACAAAGTAATACGGCCCGTCCTGATGCCACGGGGTCGCCATCGAGGTGCCCGGTTCCTTGACCAGAACGTGGTCGTGGAACATTTGAACGGTCTGCGATTGCATCAGGTCCGCCGCGACCTCGGCCGCCGGAGAGTTTTCGATCACCTCGCGAAACTGATTAATCCGCGACCAGTTGCAGTAATCGTCAAAGAACAGGCCGGTTTCGCCTTGCTTCTTGTTGTCCGACGCGTAAGGCCCCGGTTCGGCCATGTTGGCGGCGACGCCTGCGCGCAGGGCCTCGACATGGTCGGCAAACAGCCCTTTGATCAGGACAACGCCGTCCTGCTGATAGGTGTCGATCTTCTCTTGCGTGACCAGAGGGTGCGTCATGTCTATCTCCGTACCGTGGGGTTGGGTGATGTGGACATGGGAAAGCCCTCTGTTCAAGTCATATCTTTCAAAGATACACTTAACTTCATGTTATATATCTCGCTGCGCCAATACGAATATGTCTGCGCCATCGGACGGCATGGCAGCCTGTCCGCCGCCGCGTTACACCTGAATGTCTCGCAACCGGCGCTGTCCAACGCACTGACACGGGTCGAGGACCAACTGGGCTATTCCCTGTTCGCCCGTCGGCGCGGAGCAGCGATGGCGTTGACCCCGCAAGGGCGCAGCTTCATTGAAGAGGCCGAGGTGCTGCTTGCCAGCGCCACCCGGTTGGAAAACGCTGCCGAAAGCAGCGCGGGCAAGGCGCGCTTGCGGCTGGGCTGTTTCGTCGATTTGGCCCCGTTTCTGCTGGCCCGCGCCCTGCGACAGTTGCGCGCCGAGATGCCGGATGTGGCGGTGTCCTACCGGGTGGACAGTTTCGAGGGCCTGATTTCCGGCCTGATCGACGGGCGGATCGACCTCGCGCTGACCTATGGGCTCAGCATGGATGCGACGTTCACTCGACACACCTTGTTCACCAGCTCTCCGCGCGCACTTTCGTCGCTGGATCACCCTTTGGCCACAAACAGCCAAGTTTCCCTGAAGGATCTGGCCGCTCACCCGCTGATCCTTTCCGAGGAAGGGTTGTCCGCCCAGCATGTGCTGGGACTGTTTCGTCAGATCGGAGAAAGCCCAATGGTGGCACACCGCGCGGCCTCCTTGGAGATTCAGCGCAGCCTTGCGGCACATGGCGAAGGAGTCGCGATCAGCTATGCCAATCCACCCGCTGACATCAGCTATGACGGAATGCCGCTGCTGAGCCTGCCTGTCTCGGATCCGTTCGCAGCCGAACCCGTGGTGCTGGCCCGACATGGCACAGGACCCACCGACGCGCCAGTTGCGATAGCGGAGCGTGCGTTAAATGAAATCGTGACGTGAGGTTACTTTTTTCGCAGACGGATCACGACATCGACCGAGGCGATCTCAACGCCTTCGGGGGCCTCGGGCAGGCGCTGAATTACCAGCTGGTCTGAGGGCGCATCGCTCAGGCGGCTCTCGTCTTCCCAGTAGAAATGGGGATGATCGTGAGTGTTTGTGTCGAAATAGCTTTTCGACCCGTCCACCGTGATTTCCTGCAAGACACCAGCCTCGCAAAACGCGCGCAGGGTGTTGTAGACAGTCGCAAGGGATACGGCATCACCGTTCGTTTTTGCAGATTCAAACAGGCTTTCCGCCGTGACGTGGCGATGACGGCCGTCGCCGACCAAAAGTTCGGCCAGAGCCATGCGCTGACGTGTCGGACGCAATCCCGCGTCGACCAACCAATTCGTGGCTCTGCTCTGGCTTTGAGGTGTCATGAATCCGAAACCCGTTTGTTGCTGACATATATATAAGTGCTCAGGTCAGGTAATTTCAAATGAAATTCATTCGCAAAGAATGTCCTGAACACAACATGATGTGGGCGACCGCTCTTGCAGGACCTTGCATACGGGTGCTAGGTGAGGCCAGATTAAAGAAACGGACCCCTGGCAGGAGAGGCGGCAGAATGGCCCAATTCCCGAGCAGCTTTGACAAGGACGATCTGCTGAAATGCGCCCGAGGCGAATTATTCGGCCCCGGCAATGCGCAATTGCCTGCCCCGCCGATGCTGATGATGGATCGGATCACCGATATCTCGGCCGATGGCGGCGCGCATGGAAAAGGTCACGTTTTGGCCGAGTTCGATATCACCCCGGACCTGTGGTTCTTTGACTGCCATTTCCCCGGCAACCCGATCATGCCCGGTTGTCTTGGACTGGACGGTCTGTGGCAGCTGACCGGCTTCAACCTGGGCTGGCGCGGCTGGCAGGGTCGCGGCATGGCCGTGGGCGTGGGTGAAGTAAAGCTGACCGGCATGGTGCGCCCGGACCGCAAGATGCTGACTTATAAAATCGATTTCAAAAAGGCGATCCAGACCCGCCGCCTGACCATGGGTGTGGCGGATGGTATCGTCGAAGCGGACGGCGAAATGATTTACGACGTCAAAGACATGAAAGTCGTTCTGTCCGAAGCCTAAGCCGGACCGGCCTTAAATAAGGAGCACGCACATGCGTCGAGTAGTTGTCACCGGTCTGGGGGTCGTCTCCTCTATCGGGAACAATGCCGAAGAGGTTCTGGCCTCGTTGAAGGCCGGCAAGTCCGGCATCGAGGCCAATGAACAGATGGTCGAACATGGCTTTCGCAGTCAGATCGCGGGATCGCTCAAGATTGACGTGTCCCAGCATGTGGACAAGCGTACCCTGCGCTTCATGGGACCCGGTGCCGCCTATGCCCATATCGCGATGAGCCAGGCGATCGCCGATTCTGGCCTAACCGAAGAGCAGGTCGTAAACCCGCGCACCGGTCTGGTTGCCGGGTCTGGTGGTCCGTCGACCAGTGCGATGCTGACAGCGCATCAAACTGTGCTGAAAACCGGCGCAACCAAACGGATCGGGCCATTTGCGGTTCCGAAATGCATGTGCTCGACGATTTCCGCGAACCTGGCGACCGCGTTCAAGATCAAGGGCATCAACTACTCGATCACCTCGGCCTGCTCGACCTCGCTGCACTGTATCGGCAATGCGGCAGAGCAGATCATGCTGGGCAAGCAGGACGTAATGTTTGCCGGCGGCGGCGAGGAACTGGACTGGACCCTGTCCTGCCTGTTCGACGCGATGGGCGCGATGTCCTCGAAATACAACGACGCGCCGGAAAAAGCCTCGCGCGCGTTTGATCAGGATCGCGACGGGTTCGTGATCTCGGGCGGCGGCGGTATCGTCGTGCTGGAGGATCTGGACCACGCGCTGGCGCGCGGCGCCAAAATCTATGCCGAGGTCACCGGCTATGCCGCCACCTCGGACGGACACGACATGGTGGCCCCCTCGGGAGAAGGCGGCGAGCGTGCGATGCGTCTGGCGCTGGCAACCGTACCCGAAGGCCGCAAGGTCGATTACATCAACGCCCACGGCACCTCGACCCCGGTCGGAGACGTTGGCGAGGTCGAAGCTGTGCGCCGCATCTTCGGTGAAGGCAACGTGCCGCCGATTTCTTCGACCAAGTCGATGACTGGCCACGCGCAGGGCGCAGCCGGCGCGCTCGAAGCTATCTTTTGTCTGCTGATGCTGGACAATGACTTTATTACTCCGTCGATCAATGTCGACACACTTGCCGAAGGCATCCTGCCCGGTGAAATTGCAACTCAAGTGGTTGAAAACGCAGGTCTGGACAGTGTCATGACCAACAGCTTCGGCTTTGGCGGCACAAACGGGTCCATGGTTCTGTCAAAGTATAACGGGTGAACAAGATGTCGGAACTTCTCAAGGGCAAACGCGGCCTGATTATGGGCGTGGCCAATGACCGCTCGATCGCGTGGGGAATTGCCAAAGCCATGCACGAAGCCGGCGCGGAACTGGCTTTCACCTATCAGGGTGAGGCATTCGGCAAACGGCTGGAGCCGCTGGCCCAAAGCCTTGGCAGCGACTTCATGGTGGATGCCGATGTCACCGATGACGAGTCGCTGGACCGCGCGTTCAGCGAATTGGGCGCGCGCTGGCCGACGATTGACTTCGTGGTCCATGCCATCGCCTTTTCGGACAAGTCCGAACTGACCGGCCGGTTCCTGAACACCTCTCGGGCGAACTTCAAACACTCGATGGATGTCTCGGCCTATTCCTTTATCGAGGTTGCGCGCCGCGCCTATCCGCTGATGAAGGACAATGGCGGCACGCTGCTGACGCTGACCTACCAGGGGTCGAACCGGGTTGTTCCGAACTACAACGTCATGGGTGTGGCGAAGGCTGCGCTGGAATCGGCTACACGCTATCTGGCAAACGACCTTGGCCCCGAAGGTATCCGCGTCAACGCCATCTCGCCCGGCCCGATGAAAACGCTGGCGGGCGCAGCCATCGGCGGCGCACGCAAGACCTACAAGTTCTGCGATCAGAACGCACCGATGCGCTCGAACGCTACCTTGGAGGCCGTCGGCGGCACCGCCGTTTACCTGGCTTCTGATGCTGGTGCCTGCACGTCGGGCGAGGTCATTCGCGTCGACGGAGGCTTCCACGTTCTGGGTATGCCGCAGCCCGATCACATGTGACCCGATCTTTCCCTGCCCGCGCCAAGATTTCACCATCTTTTGCGGGCACGGATAGCGACATGAGCAAAGCAGAACATATCCTCTCGAACACCACTCGGGCATCCCGGCGCAAACAGGGGTTTCTGGGACAACGCGGTCGTATCGCGTTGCTGGCCTTAACCATGCTGCTGATGCTGTTTGTGTTCTTTACACAAGCAGATGTACGCGCAGCATTTACATCCTGGACCAGCCTGATTTCAGGCTGATCCAACGCACTGACACGCTGCGGTCAGTTGATTGAGACGACCTCAATATCGAATATCAGGTCCTGACCGGCCAGCGGGTGGTTTGCGTCCAGCGTTACGGTTGCCTCGTCAGAATCCACCACCGTCACTGGCACGGCCTGCCCATCGGGCGTTTGCATTTGCAGCTGGGTGCCGGGTTCCAGCGGGATATCGTCCGGGATGCCTTCGCGCGGGATTTGCTGGCGCGCTGCAGGATTGATCGGGCCATAGGCATCCACGCAAGCGATCTCGACCCGCTTTTTCTCACCCACGGTCAGACCGGGCATCGCCGTGTCCAGCCCGGGAATGATCTGGTCTGACCCTACCACGAACTCCAGCGGATCGCGCCCTTCGGAACTGTCGAAGACGTTGCCGTCCAACAGTGTGCCTGTGTAATGGATGCGAACTGTGTCGCCTTGCTTGATCTCGGTCATTGGTGGCCTCCGGCCGTTAAGGGAATAAGCGGTCAAGCCTAGGGTGTGACACGTCATTGTAAACCCTTCCCCCTTTTGTGTTTGCAACTCTTGTGCCACCCTGCGCGCGACTGAGGGAGGGGTTCTGATGCCAATCACCACATGCGTATTTGACGCCTATGGAACGCTGTTCGACGTCGCCGCCGCAGCACGCCAGGCCGCCGCTGAACCCGGGTTCGAAAAATTGCAGCAGAAATGGCCCGAGCTGGCCAATCACTGGCGGCTGAAACAATTGCAATACACCTGGTTGCGCGCGATCACTGACGCCCACGCCGATTTTTGGGATGTGACGCAAGACGGGCTGGACTGGGCGCTCGAGGCCACGGCGCTGGACGGAGACCCAACTCTGCGTCAGCGTCTGTTGGACCTGTATTGGGAATTGCAGGCCTACCCTGAGGTTCCCCAAATGCTCGCAGATCTGAAAGTCGGAGGACTGAACACCGCGATCCTGTCCAACGGGTCGCTGCCCATGCTGGATGGCGCGGTTCAATCGGCTGGGATTGGCGATGTGCTGGACGACGTGCTGTCGGTCGAAAGCGTTGGTGTCTTCAAACCCCATTCCAGCGTTTATGACCTGGTGCAGCAAAAGTTTGGCGGTGAACGCGATGAGGTGCTGTTTGTCAGCTCGAACGGTTGGGACGCTGCGGGTGCCAGTGGCTATGGTTTCGTGACCGCCTGGGTCAATCGGGCAAAAGAACCAATGGACCGCTTGCCATGGACACCAGCGCATGTACTGTCCGACCTGACGACGATCCCTCAACTGGCTGGACTTTAATGGCTTTCTTCACAACTTCCGATGACAGGCGCCTCTACTATACTGACACCGGGTCCGGGACTCCGGTATTGTGCCTAGCCGGGCTGACCCGCAACAGCCGGGATTTCTCGTTCCTCGCGCCGCATATCACCGATCTGCGCATGATCACGATGGATTACCGAGGGCGCGGGCAGTCGGCGTTCGACCCGGACTTCATGAACTACAATGTTCTGCGCGAGTCCCATGACGCGATCGAGTTGCTGGATCATCTGGGGCTGGATCGCGTGGCTGTACTGGGCACCTCGCGCGGCGGTCTGATCGCGATGGCTCTGGCGGCCAGCCATCCTGAACGCTTGGCTGCTGTTGTTCTGACGGATGTGGGCCCCGTGATCGAGACCTCGGGCATGGCCAAGATAATGGATTATGTCGGCCGACAGCCGATTGCGAAAACCTATGACGAAGCCGCTCAAACCCTGCAGCAGGTGATGGAGCCGCAGTTCCCCGGCGTCCCGCTCGACCGGTGGCGACAGCAGGCCGAGATTCAATACGAGCAAACCGAGGACGGGCTGGCCCTGCGCTATGATCCCGCCTTGCGCAAGGCCCTGCTGGATCAGGCCGCTGCCGGGGCTATCCCGGATATGTGGATGTTCTTCGAGGCGCTGCACGACATCCCGACCGGGGTCATTCGAGGCTCGAATTCAGATGTGCTCGGCAAAGACACGCTGACCGAAATGCACAAACGCCATCCCGGTCTTATCTCAGTAGAAGTTCCGGATCGCGGGCATGTTCCGTTTCTGGATGAACCGCAATCACTCGACCTTATCCGCAAGGTAGTGGACGCCGCATGAGCACGCTGGAAATGATCGAAGCCGCCGCCGCGCGGCTGAAGGGCCACGTCCGGGAAACACCCCTGCTGAGTTCGCCCTTTCTGGACGAATTGGCGGGGCGCCGGGTGCTGGTGAAGCCCGAATGCCTGCAACATACAGGCAGCTTCAAGTTTCGCGGCGCGTGGTCCGCGATCTCGGCGTTGGATGAAACCGACCGGCAGCGCGGCGTGATCGCCTATTCCTCGGGCAACCATGCGCAGGGCGTGGCCTATGCCGCCGCACAGCATGGGATTTCGTCGGTAATCATCATGCCCTCAGACGCGCCACTGCTGAAGATCAACAACACCCGCGCGCTGGGGGCTGAGGTGGTTCTGTACGACCGCGCCAACGAGAGCCGCGAAGAAATTGGTGAAGCACTGGCCGCAGAGCGCGGCCTGACCCTGATCCGCCCCTATGATGAGCCGCAGGTGATTGCAGGTCAGGGCACCACCGGCCTGGAGCTTGCCCGACAAGCCGCAGAGATGGGTGTTGAACAAGCCGACGTGCTGGTCTGCTGCGGAGGCGGCGGATTGACCTCGGGGATCGCTTTGGCGCTGGAGGGGCACGCGCCCGGCCTGCGCGCCCGCCCCTGTGAGCCCGAGGGTTTTGATGACGTCAAACGTTCGCTGGCGACAGGACAAATTCAGAACAACAGCGCGGCTTCGGGGAATATCTGTGACGCGATCCTGACGCCGCAGCCGGGGCAGATCACCTTTCCGATCCTGAACCGCCTGTGCGGGCCGGGCCTGTCGGTCACCGAAGAAGAAGCGATGCGGGCCATGGCGCAGGCATTCCTGCGTCTGAAGCTGGTGCTGGAACCGGGCGGTGCGGTGTCGTTGGCCTCGTCCCTGTTTCGCCGTGATGAAATCGATGGCGATGCGGTGATCGTTGTGGCATCAGGGGGAAATGCGGACCCCGAAGTATTTGGAAAAGCACTGGAATTCCTGACCTGACATGGATCAATGATTGGGTCACAGTAATGTCTTAACGTATGACGGCGGGGATTGTGTCATGCAAATCTTGGATATTGGCGAAGTGCAGTTGCACTACCGGGTCGATGGTGACCCGGAGGGTGCGCCGATCGTTTTTGCCAACTCACTGGGCACCGATCTGCGCCTTTGGGACGCCGTACTGCCCCACCTGCCCAAGGGCCTGCGGATCATCCGCTATGACAAGCGCGGGCACGGGCTGTCGTCGCAGCCCCCGGCCCCCTATTCCATGGGTGCACTGATACGCGATGCCGAGGCGCTGTTGGATCATCTGAATGTGCGGGATTGCGTTTTTGTCGGCCTCTCCGTCGGCGGGCTGATCGCTCAGGGCTTGGCGGTGAAGCGGTTAGATCAGATCCGTGCACTGGTGCTGTCAAACACCGCCGCCAAGATCGGCATCCCCTCGATCTGGCAGGATCGGATGGATGCGGTGCGTCAGGGCGGTATCGAAGCGCTGGCCGATGCAACGATGGAGCGATGGTTTTCGAAGAAATTCCGCGCCTCGCCCGATCATCTGCTGTGGCGAAACATGATGGTGCGGCAGCCGGTCGACGGGTATCTGGGCTGTTGCGCCGCGATTTCAGGCACGGATTTCTACACCCCCACCGGCGGCCTGCGCCTGCCCACACTGGGGATTGCGGGCAGCGAGGATGGTTCTACACCGCCGGATCTGGTCCGCGAGACGATCGAATTGATCCCCGGCTCCAGATTCGAACTGATGCGCCGGGCCGGCCATCTGCCCTGCGTCGAACAACCGGCGGAATACGCGGCCCTGCTGCGGGACTTCCTCGCAGATATCGGACATATTTGAAGGAGCGTGACAATGGCGGATTTTCTGTTGGTCCATGGGTCCTGTCACGGCGCTTGGTGCTGGCGAGATCTGATCCCCGCGCTTGAGGCTCTGGGCCATTCGGCACGCGCCATCGACATGCCCAGCCACGGCTCAGACCCGACGCCGATTTCCGATGTCACGCTGGATGGCTGCAGGGATGCGGTGCTGTCGGCCTCGACCCCGCAGACAGTGATCGTCGGCCATTCCTGGGGCGGTTATCCGATCAGCGCAGCTGCCGAAGCTGACCCCAAGGCCATGCGTGCTCTGATCTATCTGTGCGCCTATGTCCCGCAGGATGGTCTTTCCATGGTTGAAATGCGCCGCCGGGCCCCACGTCAATTGATCGTCGATGCGGTTGAGAAATCCACCGACGGCCTGTCCTACACGGTCAGACCAGAAAAAGTGCACGACCTTTTATACCACGATTGCCCGCCAGAGATCGTACCGTTTGCATTCGCGCGTCTGTGCCCGCAGGCGATTGCACCGCAAGAAACCCGGCTGTCGTTGTCCGAGAATTTCGCACGCGTCCCCAAGGCCTATATTCGCGCCACGGACGACCATACAATCCCGACGGAATATGAAGAAGTGATGGGCCACATCGCCCCCGAGGAGCTGCGCGCGACGATTGAAAGCTCTCATTCTCCGTTCTTCTCGCATCCCCGCCATCTGGCCGAAATTCTGGACGATCTAGAACAGAAGCTGCCTGCAACATAACCAAGCGTAACAGGCACTTCACAGGTTAACCAAGCGTGATAGGGTCCGGGTGAAACTCGCGAATGGGTGCCATGCGTCTGCCTTTTCTCTTCGTTCTCGGTACGGTCATGATCGACGCCATGGGCATCGGTCTGGTGTTGCCGATCATGCCAGACCTGATAGTCGAGGTTCAGGGCGGCACCCTGGCCGATGCAGCGATTTGGGGTGGGATCCTCAGCACCGCTTTCGCCGCTATGCAGTTCCTGTTCGGGCCGATTCTGGGCAATCTGTCCGACGCATATGGGCGACGCGCGGTGCTGTTGGTATCTTTGTTCATCATGTCGCTGGACTACGTGGTGATGGCGATTGCGGGCAGCATCTGGCTGTTATTGGCCGGGCGCATCATTGGGGGCATTACGGCCGCGACTCATGCTACGGCTGCAGCCTTCATGGCTGATGTGTCAAAACCCCATGAAAAAGCTGCGAATTTCGGCCTGCTGGGCGCAGCATTTGGCATCGGGTTCGTACTCGGCCCGGTGATCGGAGGACTGTTGAGCGAATATGGCACGCGCGCACCCTTCTGGGCCGCTGCCGGCCTATCGGCCCTAACCTTTTTGACAGGTTTGCTGGTGATGCCCGAAACGGTCACCAATAATACCCGCAGGGCCTTCAGCCTGCGCCGCGCCAATCCGGTGAACTCCTTGCGGGCAATCGCCTCGCTGCCGGGCATCCGCCCGATGCTGTGGGTTTACTTCCTCTATTCGGTGTCGATCTACGTCTATCCCGCGATCTGGGCCTATTTCACAACAGAACGCTTCGGCTGGTCACCGCAGATGATCGGCCTGTCACTGGGTGTCTACGGGATAGGGATGGCAGCCGTTCAGGGCGGCCTGATCCGCCCCGCAACCCGATATCTGGGTGAGCGGGTCACGATCATCTACGGTATGGGGTTCGAGATCGCCAGTTTCCTGCTGCTGGCTTTCCTGACCAACGGGTTCATCGCGTTGATGCTGATCCCAGTCACCGCGCTTGGGGCGGTTGTCACCCCCGCCCTTCAGGCCCTGACATCCCGTGCCACGCCGGACTCTCAGCAGGGTGAGCTGCAGGGGGTGCTTTCTTCTCTGAACGCGCTGTCGATGGTGATCTCACCTATGGTGATGACCAGCGTGTTCGCGCAGTTCGCGCAGGCCGATGCGGCACTTTATCTGCCCGGGGCACCATTCCTTTTGGCGATGCTGTTGATGATCTTCGGGTTCGCGCTTTTTCTGCGCGCGCGCCCTGCCACAGCGTAACAACGACACATGAATGACGGTTTCCGTCTTGCAGCGGTCATTTTCCCGCGCCACCGTGGACCAAAGGGAGTGAGGGACAAGAATGCAAACCATCAAAGCCGCCGTCTGCCGGGCGTTCAACAAGCCTTTGGTCATCGAAGACATCCAGATCGCGCCGCCCGGCACCGGAGAGGTCGAGGTGACGCTGGATGCGGTGGCGATCTGCCATTCGGACATTACTTACGCCAGCGGGGCGTGGGGCGGACACCTGCCGGCCGTCTACGGGCACGAGGCCTCAGGCGTGATCACTGCAACCGGTGACGCGGCCGGTGGGTTTCAGGTGGGTGATGCGGTCGTCGTCACGCTGATCCGGGCCTGCGGGTCCTGCCCGTCCTGCGCGGGAGGTCAACCGACGATATGCGAAACACCTTATGACTCAGTCAACGGTCCGCTGCGCACAGCAGAAGGCGGCGCCTTGGATCAGGCAATGGCCTGCGGTGCTTTTGCCGAGAAAGTGGTGATCAGCCATCGGCAGATCGTGAAGATCCCTGACGCAATGCCAAAAGACGTGGCCAGCCTGTTGTCTTGCGGGGTAATCACCGGCGTCGGTGCTGCGGTGAACGCCGCCAAGCTCCGCCCCGGTCAGGATGTGGTTGTCATCGGTGCGGGCGGCGTCGGACTGAATGCGATTCAGGGCGCGCATATCGCCGGGGCACGGCGGATCGTGGCCGTCGATATGACCGAAGAGAAGCTTGAGATCGCCAAGGAATTCGGCGCGACACATGGTGTTCTGGCTGGCCAAGAACAGCCGTGGAAAGCCGCCCACAAGGCGTTGGGCGGGCGTGGTGCGGATGCGGTTCTGATTACCGTTGGTGCGATCCCGGCCTATGATCAGGCCCCGCGTTACCTGGGCCCTGGCGGCAAAGCGATCATGATAGGAATGCCTCATTCCGGCCAAATGTCCAGCTATGAACCCGTTGTTCTGGCAGCGCTGGGTCAGGGGCTTGTCGGCTCGAAAATGGGCGATGTGGTCATACAGCGCGATATCCCGTGGATGATCGATCTGTACGAACAGGGGCGGCTGAAACTGGACGAGTTGATTTCGGGCCGCTGGGCTCTGGACCAAATCAACGAGGCGATCGAGGACACCAAGACCGGATCGGCCAAGCGTAACGTGATCCTGTTCGATAGGGGGTAGAGGCGGATGAAACTGCAAGACCTAGACATCATCGTCACTGCGCCACCCGCACCGGGCTGGGGCGGGCGCTATTGGATACTGGTAAAAGTTACCACCGATACCGGGATCACCGGTTGGGGTGAGTGTTATGCCTCGTCCGTCGGCCCCGAGGCGATGCGCCACGTCATCCGCGACGTGTTTGAACGACATATGCTGGGCGAAAACCCCGAGAATATCGAGCTGATGTTCCGCCGCGCCTATTCCAGTGGCTTTACCCAACGCCCGGACCTGACCGTCATGGGCGCGTTTTCGGGGCTTGAGATCGCCTGTTGGGATATTCTGGGTAAAGATCGCGACCGCCCGGTCTACGCCCTGCTGGGCGGGTTGATGAACGAGCGTATCCGCGCCTACACCTACCTCTACCCCCTGCCGCAGCATAACCTGACCGATTTCTGGACCTCGCCCAAACAGGCTGGGGATTGCGCGGCAGAGATGGTGCGGCGCGGGTTCACGGCGGTGAAGTTCGATCCCGCGGGCCCCTACACCATTCGTGGTGGGCACATGCCTGCGATGTCCGATATCTCAATGTCGGTCGCCTTCTGCAAAGCGATCCGTGAGGCGGTGGGCGACAAGGCCGACCTGCTGTTCGGCACGCACGGCCAGTTCAACACAGCGGGCGCCATCCGGTTGGGTCAGGCGTTGGAGCCGTACTCTCCGCTGTGGTTCGAGGAACCCACCCCGCCCGACATGATCGAAGACATGGCCCGCGTCGCCCGCAACGTCCGCATCCCCGTCGCGACCGGAGAACGCATGACCACCAAAGCCGAGTTCGGGGCCGTCCTGCGCGCAGGGGCCGCGGAAATCCTGCAACCCGCGTTGGGCCGTGCCGGAGGCATATGGGAGATGAAGAAAGTCGCCGCCATGGCCGAGGTGTTCAACGCTCAGATGGCCCCGCATCTTTACGCAGGGCCGGTCGAATGGGCCGCCAATATCCATCTCGCTGCATCGATCCCGAACCTTCTGCTGCTGGAAACCATCGAAACCCCGTTCCACGATCAATTGATCAACGGTACGCTGCGCGTGGATGAGGGCTTTGTGACTGCCCCAACCGCGCCCGGTCTTGGAATCGAGGTGGATGAGGACCTCGCGCGCGCGCATCCCTACACCGGCGATGGCCTGCATCTGCAAATGCAGGAAGAGCCTTGCGATTATGTCAACGGAAACGCCTTTCAGGGCGGTGCACCAGCGACCGAGGGGTGACAAGCAAACCCGATTTGGGGCATATTGCCAGCACCCAAAATCCAAACAGGCCGCGCGTGACCATCAAAGCCCACGATACCACAAGCGCTCACCCCGAAACCCTCGAGGACATGCAGGAAAACGCCGCGCGGGCTGCGGCTTTTCTAAAAACACTGGCCCATGAGGGGCGGCTGATGATCCTGTGTCACCTGGGCGAGGGCGAAAAATCTGTCGGTGAGCTTGAGGACCTATTGCAAATCCGGCAGGCCGCCGTCAGCCAGATGCTGGCCCGTCTGCGTCAGGAACGGCTGGTCTCAACCCGCAGGGATGGCAAGACAATCTATTACTCGCTCCAGGACGGTGACACGGTGCGGGTCATCAGGTTGCTCTACGACCTGTTCTGCAATCCGAATGGTTAGTTCGAGATATAACCCGCAATCACCTGCAACAGTTTGAAGGCGGTCGCGGCGTCATTTTCGACTACGGCCAGGAATTCTTCCTCACCGATCCGCAAACATGAGAGCTCGGTCTCGGCAATCATGCTCAGGGCGCGGGGTTCCTTTCGAATAAGCCCCAGTTCACCCACCAGCGCCCCCGGCCCGACCTTGGTAATCAGTTGATCAGGGCCTTCCATCTGCGGCAGGTACAGCCCAGCCTCACCCTCAAGCACCACATAGGCGCCGTCAGTGGGCTGGTCGTCCTTCAGGAACACAACCTCACCCGGTTTGGCATTGTACCAGCGCGCACCAAAGGCCAGCAGGCGCAGCTGTCTGCGGTCGAGACCGGAAAACAGCGGTGCCTGCTCCAACGCGCGCAGCTTGCGTGCAAGATCGGCCGAGGCGGCACTATCCTCTTCCACCATGGCATCCCCTTCATCCGTCACCACCCGACCCTGACGGATTTCGACATACATGTCGAACTTGTCCGGGTTCTCAAAATGGTCATTCAGATAGATTACGGTTGTATCCGGCAGCAACTCGCGCAGGTTCTTGTAAACGGCGACCTGGGTCGCCATGTCATAGCTGGCAAGTGCGTTTTCCAGGATCAGAATGTCGGGTTTCTTGATCGTCGCACGGGTAAAGGCCAGCGGCTCGGCAAAAACAGCGGGCAGGTTCTGGCCGCCGATCGCAACCGGCACGTCATAGATCAGTTCCACCACCAGCGGGCGCGCACCGTTTTCGTCCAGCACATCGACAATCAGCTTGCGCGCCTCGTCCGAGCGTCCGCCGCCAATCTGGCTGACTTTGCCGAACAGGGCATTCTCCATCACCGTCAAACCGGGGGCAAAAGCGTCTTTGTGCAGTGGTAAAAAGACATCCTGCAACCGCTCCAACAGCTTTTCAGAATGACTATGGCGCAGTTCCAGGATGCGGTTTTTTAGCTCATCCGTAAAGGCGGGCCCGATTTGCTCGGCCGAGATCACGAACGGTACCGCCAAAAGGTTCGCCAGCTTTTCGTCATCCAGCCCCGACACACCCTCGCTACGGGTTTTCTCGACGAGCTCAAGCGCAGTCTCATAAGTCTTGGCTTCCAGACCAAGTTTGCGGAACAACGGATGATCCGTTCCATCCAGACCAAAAATCTGGCGCAGCATCTCGATCACGTCCTGGGTCAGTCTGACCAGCGTTTTGTCCAGCCCCAAATCGCGCAGTTGGCCAAGGAAAACGGTCTGGCGGGCCAGCAGGTCCTGCGTAACCGGAACCCTCGGGGTAGCGAACAGCAGATTTTCCGCGACCGGCAATGCTGAATTATACGTGCACCAGTCGAAGACCAGCGCCTGTTGATCCAACCCGGCTGCCTGCACGGCCTGTTGCACGAGCGGGCGCAGCTCGACCAGTTTCTGCGCCAGCTCCGGGTGTTCAGCGGCGTCGAATACCTGATCCGACCCGCGCTGGAACAAAGCGGCCCCCGACCCCAGTCCGTCGATCAGATGCAGCCACCAGTCCCGCAACGCCTCGGGACTGTCCAATCCGGCCAAGGATGGATCCAGCCAGTCTGACCGGAAAGGGTCGGCGCTGTTACCTGCGCGCTGTGTCTCGGCAAAGTCGGGGTCATCGAATTGGGTCGTCAGCGGCCTCTGACGCATCGGCATCATGACGTTGTCCCCCAACGTGCCCTGAAACAAGACCGGGCGCGACGAGGCATAGCCAATGCGTGCGGCCACGACGCTTTGGTGCAGGGTCGCCAGGTTTTCGCCGCCCACTTCTACCCGCCCCGAGCTGGGCAGGATTTCCCGTGTCAGCAATTCGGCCACTGCGCGCCTGTCTTCTTCGCTGGGGGCGGCAATGCCGATTGTTTGCTGACCCGCAAAGGTGAGGTTCAGATCATCCAGCACCTGATTGCCATCCATATCCCGAACCGAAACACGATCCAGCACGATATCGCCCTTCAAGCGCGGACGGGATTCGGGCTCGCCCTCAAACAGCTTTTCATCGGGCATGCCGGGTGGAGCAAACCGTTCGATCACCACATCCCAACGCAGCGACATGTCCTGCGTCTGGTTGTAATACGTCAGCAGCTCCTTCCACGGCGAGCTCAGGTCTTTGTACGCCGCCAGCGCAGCCACCAGCGCCCCCAGCGAGACTGAGCCCTGCAGCACCAGAAGGCCGCCAACCAAGTAGAACATGAAGGGCGTCAGCTGCGAGATGAAGTTGTTGATGAACTTCATGAAGAATTTCTTCTGGTAGATCTCGAACCGAATACCGAACAGTCGCCCCAGCTGCTCCGAGATCATCGCCCGACGATAGCGCCAGCCACCATTGCCGCGTAGGGTCGAGGCCCCGGCGGCGTTCTCACCGATCTGTGCGGCCAGAACACGGACTTCCTGAATGCGCTTCTTGTTCAGCAGATTGATCTGCCGCTGCAGCTTGGGGATCAGCCAGGCCTGCAACGGAATCAACGACACGGCCGCCAGGCCGAACCAGACGCTTTGCAGAAACAGGAAAGACAGGATCGTGATCATCTGACCGGCCTGCAGCACCGGTTGGCTGATCGCATCGCCCATCAGCCCGCCCATCGGCTCGCTTTCCGCAGTGATCATCGAAACCATCTCGCCCTGGCTAACCCGCTCGAAATAGGGTTGAGGAAAGCGCAGGGCTCGATTGATCAACTGATACCGGAAGCGGCGCAGCATCCGTTCGCTGAGCACCCCTTTCATAGTGTTGATGCGCATCTTCATTACGCCGTGGCACAGCACAGCCAGCAAGAACGCCCCGCACAGGATGATCAGGAACGTGGTCTGCGGCAGGTCATAACCAAGAACATTCACCACAGGGCTGGCCGCACCGATCGCATCGTTGATGATGCGTTTGGGCAGTTCCAGCGTCAGGTACAACAACGGAAACAGCGTAGAGGTCACGGCCAGCAGGACAAGCTGATCGCGTTTGGAATACTTCCAAATAAACCGGAAAATCGAACGTTCTATGGAACCCGCCCCTATTCTGAATCATTGAACCGATCCTGAAGAAAGTACCGCAAATCAAACACTCTGAATTTACAGCAATCGTGGCCCGTGACGCAAATGGTTTCCAGTTTGGTCATATCTCCGCCATGTGTGAACAAGTTCATTTGCACCGCAACGGTTTAGCCCCTAAGATTCGCTTCAGGACGATATCGGGAGGAGCAATTTGAATGCCAGCATAGGCGCAGTGTTATTGATGCTCTGCTTATTGCAGATCAAACATATGTTTGCGGACTATTTCCTCCAGACTCCGAAAATGTTGTCCGGTCGCGGTGTGTATTTACACTGGGGCCGTGCGCAGCATGCTGGCGTGCATGTTGTCGGATCCGTTATTGTTTTTCTACTGTTCGGGGCGCCGTGGTCTTTCATCCTGATCATTGCCGCACTGGAATGGATCGTGCATTTCAATATCGACTTTGCCAAAGCCAGCTATTCGGACAAGAAACAGCTGTCACCAACGCAGGCAGCGTTCTGGCGTGCAGCAGGGCTGGACCAGTTTATGCACAACCTGACCTATATTGCGATGGTCTGGGCTTGGGTGAGTTTCGCCACCTGATCCCCCATGATTTCCCGAGTGGAATGACGGTAAGCCTCTAACCAAAGCTGATCCAACGCATCAAGTTCCGTGGTATCGAATCTTTCCGCAACCTCCCAATACCGGCCCGACGGGACGATATATCCCAGCTCCTGTTCCGCATTCAGAACCCCTTCCATCGCATCGGTAGCGGGCAAACCGGCGTCTGTCAGGTTGCCCAATCCCACAGACGGGAACAGTAACCGACTGTCCCCATGCGATAGCCTGACGACCCGGCACCCCTGTGCCGCGCCGAACATCGCCAGACGCGCTGACTTCGCCTCGAGCGACCGCAGGGTGACATCCGCACGCAACGGATCAGCCGTACCGGTCCCGTAGAAATGCGTATTACCGGTTCCAGGATAGATCATGTCACAACCGAAATAGGCCAGAACCGCAGGGCGAGTCACCGCAAGCGCCCAATACCCCGCAGTGAACGCCATCGTACCACCGGCATAGACGAAACCGCCGAAGCCGTTCTGAACAGGAACGTAATCCCTGGCCGTCACAACCCGCTGATGGTCACGGATCCTGTCTGGTCGTCGTTGGGCCGGGAAATCCTCAGGATGGATCAACACGTCCCAATCCGGCCGGATACGCCAGGCATTGTTGATGGCAACGATGTGCGTAAATGTCGCGCGCGGCCACTGCTGCGCGGCCACTGCGCCCGGGGCGCTGCCCAGTATCAGAACTCGGTTCGTCGGCTCGGCCATGCTGGGCCTCGTTCCATGCGGTCCCCAGATAGCTAGTGCGTTCTCTCGTACCGGCTAGCCCAGAACCGAAAAACTGCTTTCTTCGTTGATCGGGCGCTTGCGGGAATAGAAACCCACGTCGATCGTCCGCTTGATATAAGGCAACTCGAACTGCAGCGGCTGGGCATCGTGATCCGCCCCACCTTCGCAATAGTCGATCAGGGCCGTCATCATCTTTCCTGCGATCGGCGCATTCTTGTACTGATTCCCGCTGGTGCCACAGGCCATGTAAAACCCCGGAAGGCTGGATTTGTCATAGATCGGAATCCAGTCGGTAGAAGCGTCGTACAGGTCTACAACTCCACGTGTCTTGGAAGGGATGCCCAGGCTGGGCACCCGCTGCGCATAGCGCATGGCCTGCGTCGTCCATTGATCGGTAAAGTCGTGGTTATAGTGGACGTCGTCCTCGCACCACTGATGCGGGTCACATTCCGGGTCTTCCGAGCCGACCAGGATGTGGTTGCCGTGCTCGGGACGGCAATAGCAGGCTATATCACTGTCCGACACGATCGTGCCATCGTTTTCGAAATCGAACCCCTCGGGCGCAGGAACGTGTACTACTTCCTGCCGCAGGGGACGTGTTTCGATGGTCATGTCATCCAAAACGCCTGCCATCTTGTTGATGATCGCCGAGCCCGGTCCGGCCACATTCACCACCACCTTGGCGCTGAGTTCTTCGCCCGAGGCCAACTTGACCCCGCACACGCGCCCGCCTTCGGTCAGGATCTCGACCACTTCAGCCCCGGTGCGCACCTCAGCCCCGTGCCGTTTCGCGGCATCCATCAGGTTTTGCGCCGACAGGGCCGGATCGGTGACATAGCCAGCCTGAGGCCAATATACCCCGCCTTGCATCTTGCGCCCGTTCGGCTGACCGAATTCCGGGTCATCCATGCGACGCGCCGGCGCGAAACTGTCCAGCGAGTAAACCGGCAGGCGTTCAGTGATTTTCGCAGCCGACCACTCTTCGAACGGGCAATCCAGATCGGCACTGTTCTTCATGTGTTTTTCCAACATCCCGTTGGCGTCGGTTTTCATCACCAGACATCCCGTCTCGCGGAACTGTGCCAGACTGGCCTTCGTGGGCAGTCCCAAGTAATCAGCCCAATCGCGCCAATAGTGATAGCCTTCCCACGCAAAAGCGGTGCCGTCGAAGGTCGAGTAATGCATCCGAATGATCGCGCAAGACCCCGCAGTTGAGCCATGGCCGACCTGAGAATTGCGGTCCAGCGACAGGGTTTTCCAACCGGCCTTGGCCATTTCGAACGCGATAGCTGCCCCTATGACACCGGTACCGATGATGATTGCGTCTGGTTGGCTCATTCTCTGTCTCCTTCCCAATAGCGCTTTGAATAGGCGCTGAATTCTTCGACTTCCTCGGGTCGTGGCTCGACTCCGGTGAAAACGTAAAGGTAGTGCGGTACCATCTGCAGTCGGGTTTCCATCGGCTCATTCAGCTGGGCGAGATCGTATCCAATCTGCATGTAGTACAGCACACGGGCACGGGTTTCTGCCTCAACCGCAGAATAGCCAAAACGCACGAACATGGCGTGCAGAGCTTCCAACCGCCGGGCGTCCGATTGATCCAATGCACGGCGTACCTTGCCCGATTTGCGCGCCCAATCCCGTACGGCAAAATCCAGCGCCGTATCGAACAGATCGGTGTTCACCACGCAGCGATGCACATTGCAGACCGCCGCCGTAATGGTTTCCGCCGGAGCCTCAGCCTGTGCAATCAGACCCACCGTGTTCGTGGCCTGCCAGCGGGAGAGCAAAGCGTCGAGCAGTTCCTGACGTGATTTGAAATACCAGTAGAAGGAAGATCGCGAGACCGCCATCCGCTCGGCCAAGCTCAGCACCTTGATCTGGTCCACCCCGTCCGAAATCAGCACATCCATCGCCACGTTAAGCCAGTCGTCACGCGTGACCTTTATGTTGCCGACCAAGGGCTCGGCCTTGGGGTCGTCGCGGTGCAGGATCGGTTTGGTGTTCATTCAACTCTCCGGTGGCGCGCCGCCTTCGGCGGTACGGCGCGCGATGAAATCCTGCAAGGCACCAAGCCGGTCGCTATCGCCGGCAGGAGCTTTGAAATCTTCAAGAATGGCCTTCCATACACCCGTTGCCCGATGATTGGCGTCAACCGATCCACGCTCGGTCCACGTGCCGAAATTGGCATAGTCGTGCACGTGGGGCTGGTAGAATTCAGTGTTGTAGCGTTCCATCGTCTGGCTGGTTGCAAAGAAGTGTCCGCTTGGTTCGACCTCGCGCAGGGCGGTGTCAAAGCCGATCTCGGTGCCCCCCGCCTGCGCCCCGGCACAAAGTTCGGCGACCATGTTCAGCACCTCGGCGTCGCAGACCAGCTTTTCGAACGACACTGACAGCCCGCCCTCGAGCCACCCGGCCGAGTGGATGATCACTGTCGCCCCAGCCATCAGGCACCCCCAGAGGCCGAACTGATTTTCATTTGCGGCCTGTACGTCATTGATGTTCGATGCTGACCCGGCAGCGGATCGCCAAGGCAGCCCCAGATGCCGCGCCAATTGCCCGGCCGCCAGTGACGCCTGAAAATGCGAAGGCGTCCCGAACGCAGGCGCACCCGATTTCATGTCTACATTGCTGGTGAAGGTCCCATAGCACACCGGCGCGCCTGGGTTGGTCAGTTGGGTCAGCGTCAGTGCCGCCAAGGCTTCGGCATGGGAAAGCGTGATTGCTCCTGCCACCGTGATAGGTGCCATCGCCCCCATCAAGGTAAAAGGTGTAATGATCGACATCTGCCCATGGCGGGCAAAGTCGATCAGCCCCTGCGCCATGGGTATGTCCAGCGTCCGCGGGCTGTTGGTATTGATGATCGTGTAGCAATGCGCGTTGCCGCGGAAATCTTCATCTGACAGGCCCCGTGCGGTGGAAAGCATCTCGAAGCAGTCCATAACCTGCGGCGTCCCGCGCGAGAAGAAGAACGGGAACTTGTCCGTCAGCTCCATCTGCGCCTGCGTCGTGAAGTAGTGGCGCAGATGTGTCGGCACGTCCTGCGGCTCGACCTGAGGCGAGATCATCTGGAACACGTCGAAATGATGCGTGAGTTTCAGAAACTCAAGATAGTCCTGCCCGGTCGCAGGGCGGCGGCCCCGTTCCAGATCGGTGGCATTAGGTGCCCCTGCCCCCGGCTGGAACACCAGACTTCCCAGTTCCAGTGTGAAATCGCGGCGGCGCGCGCCCGCGTGGCAGGCGATCGAGTTGGGGGCTGAGGCGACGGCGGCCTCGACAATATCGCGCCCGACGAAGACCATTTCAGAGCCTTCATCCACGCGTGCGCCACCCGCAGCAAAAATCCGTCGGGCTTCGGGCAGCAGAACCTTGACCCCCAGTTCCTCAAGCGTCCGCAGGGCCGTTTCGTGCATGTCCGCGATCTGGTCCGCCGAAAACACCTCCATCGGCGGGAACGGGTTCGTCAGTTGGCGGTAGTTCACATCGCGACTGGGCGGCGGGGCGGCGTCAACACCGCGCCCGCGCCGTCGCCGACCGCGTTCGGATGTCTGCGAAATCACCATCAGCCCCTCATCGCCTTGCCCTGCGGGTCGTATGGGGACGGTGCGACCACCCTCGCGGAGCGTTCGACGCCAACCACATGCACGGTCAATTCCGTGCCCGGTTCGGCCTTGTCGCGGTTGACCAGCGCCATTGCCAGCGACTTGCCGGTATAGTGCCCATAGCCACCAGAGGTTACAAAGCCTATCCGATCTTCGCCCGACCAAATCGGCTCATACCCGCTGGCATCCGCGTCCAGCGCATCCACCTCAAGCGTCACCTGAACCTGCGCGGGGCCGTTGCCCTCTCGTTCAGCCACGGCGGCATCCTTGCCGACGAAATCCTTATCCCAATCGATCCAACGGTCCATCCCGGTCATCCCGGGCGTATAGAGCTGAGTGAATTCTGCCGACCAGATACCAAAGCTCTTTTCCAACCGCGTCGAGAGCATCGCGTTGAAACCGCACTCGCGGATGCCCTCGTCAGCGCCCGCCTCCAATAGCATCCGGCGCAGCTTGATGTGATCACCATAGCGGCAGTTGATCTCATAGCCCTTTTCGCCGGTCACCGACATGCGCGCGACGCGAGCGCGGACCAGACCGATGTCGAAATCACCGCAGCCCATGAATTTCAGCCCCGAGATATCCTGTTCTGCCAGTTTCTCGACCACGGTCTGCGATCTTGGACCGACGACGGCGAAACCGCAGTATTCCTCGCCCAGATCGCGAATATCGACGCCGTCGATCATGTGATCATCGAACCACCGCATGTGCCAGGCGCGCAGGTAGTAGCTGCCCATGATCCACCACGTGCCATCGCCCCAGTTGAGAACAGTCAGATCGCCCTTGAGCCGCCCGTTCTCACCCAGCATCGGGGCCAGCTTGGCACGGCCCGGTGCAGGCAGTTTCGAGGCCATCACTTTGTCCAGCCAGACCTCTGCATTTGGGCCACTGATTTCGAACCGCGAAAAGCCCGAGATATCCAGCAGGCCTACGCCCTCGCGGATCACCTTGCATTCCTGGGCCACGATGTCATGCGCGTTCGAACGCTTGAGCGTCGGTGTTTCCTCGAACCCCTTCGGCGCGAAGTACAGCGGCACCTCCAGATCCCAGCTGACACCCCACTTGCATCCGGCGTCGGTCATCGCGTCATGGGCCGGGGCCATTTTCAGCGGACGTCCGGCGGGCAATTGCTCGTTCGGGTAAGTCATCACGAAACGGCGGGAATAGAACTGACCGGTGGTTTCGCGGATATAGCGTTTGTTCTGGGCAAAATCGCCATAGCGCGCCACATCCATCGGCCATGCGTCGGCTTCGGGTTCGCCATGGATCATCCACTCGGCCAGCGTCTTGCCAACGCCGCCGCCCTGCAGGAAACCCGCCATCACCGCACAGGCCGACCAATAACCTGGCTTGCCCGGTACCGGGCCAACCAGCGGGTTACCATCGGGCGAGAAGGTAAATGCGCCGTTTACCCATGTCTTGATGCCGACATTCTGGATCGACGGATAGCGTTCAAAGCCCAGCGTCAGTTCATTTTCGATCCGATCCAGCTGTTCCTGAAACAGCTCTTCGCCATAGTTCCACGGCGCGCCGTCCATGGCCCAGTGTTCGTGGTCGACTTCGTATATGCCGACCAGAACGCCCTTCTGATCCTGTCGCATATAGGTGAATCCTTCGAGGTCCACGGTCATCGGCATCTCGAAATCGGCCTCAGCCACCTCGGGCACCGTGTCGGTAATCAGATAGTGGTGTTTCAGCGGTGAGACCGGCAGCTCAATCCCCGCCATACGGCCCACCTGCTTGGCCCAAAGCCCCGCGGCGTTGACCACATGTTCACACGTGATTGTGCCCCGATCGGTCACCACCTGCCAGCCATCCGCGGTCTGGATCAGCTCCTCAACCTTGGTTTCTTCATAGTATTCCGCGCCACGTTTTTTAGCCGCCGTCGCATAGGCCTGCACCGTGCCGGTTGTGTCGATATAACCCTCACGGTCCGCCCACATGGCACCCAGAACGCCGTCGGTGGACATGATCGGGCAGCGCCGTTGCGCCTCTTCCGGAGACAGCAACTCACAGTCATCAATGCCGATGGATTGGAAGATGCGATAGTTCGCCTGCAGCCATTCCCAGCGTTCGGGCGTGCCGGCCAAGGTCAGGCCACCAGTCATGTGCAGTCCGATATTCTGACCGGATTCTTTTTCGATCTCGCTCAGCAGGTCGATGGTATAGGCCTGCAGAGAGGCCATGTTCGGATCCGCGTTCAACGCGTGAATCCCGCCAGCTGCATGCCATGACGAACCCGACGCCAACCGCCGCCGCTCTAGCATCACCACATCCGACCAGCCGAACTTGGCCAGGTGATACAGAACCGAGGCGCCCACAACGCCGCCCCCGATGACCACAACGCGATACTGAGATTTCATCCTGCCCTCTCCTGCATGACACGCTGTGAACGCTAGACGCACTATTCACTTCTGTCTAGACATTTATGTACAGTCCTGGTCACGCGCAGCCGACATACGGATTTCAACGCTTTAAAGCTGTGCGCTGGGCCGTGATGAGACCGCTTCGAACCACGCTAGTGTTGCCGAGTTTTCCTGTGGAATCCGTCTTTTGATCACGCGAGCGAAGTCGACAAATACAAAGGCGGTGATATCGGCCAGAGTGAATTCTGCCCCAGCGATATAGCGGCTGTCCGCCAATCGCCTTTCCAACAGATCGAAGAAATACCCGACCCGTGCCGCGCCCCTTTGCGCCAGCTCGGGGATTTGAGGGTGATTCTCGGGGCCTGGAATCGCCCGATCGGCGAATGCGGGATGGGCGTTGCGCAGCGTCTCTGCAATGGGCATACCGCCCTGTTGTTCGACGATGCTGTTCCACATCAAGACCAGACCCTGCTCGTCCGGGGTGCGTCCCATCAGCGGCGGCTCGGGAAACCGCGCCTCAAGATACGCGGCGATACCAAGGTTCTCGGCCAGTACCGTGCCTTCATCAGTAACCAGAACCGGAAGGGTTGCGCTTGGGTTGATCGCCCTGAACGCGTCGCCCAGCTGTTCCCCTTTGGCTATCGAGATGTCGCGGGTTTCGATCTGCAGCCCTTTTTCCGCGATGAACATGCGGGCACGGCGCGGGTTCGGGGCAGTGGAGCAATCATAAAACAGCATGGGGAAACCCTTTGGGTCAGCGGCGATAGATGAAACACCGTCCGTCAACGGCATTTATCGGCAAAGGCAGTTCGGTCAGCGTGTCGAAATACATCCGGTCGCTGGACACCATCAGCCCGCCCTCGGCCAGCAGCGGCTCTATCAGGGGTGAGACGAACCGGGCGAAGGCGTCGTTTTTTTTCCGGTTATGTCCGCCAAGGTCAGCGTGGATCAGGCTGGCGGTCGCACCAAAACGATCCAGCGCAGCAGGCAATGTCTCGCGCACATCACCCAGGATCACGCGATCTTCAGGAGGTGTCGAATCCGGGTGAGACGCCACCGCACGTTCGAACACATAGACCGGGCGGTTCTTCACGTATTGCGCCATGTGATGATAGGTGCGCCCATTGCCCAGCCCAAGTTCGAACACGGGACCCGACATGCCGCGCGTCTCGGCAATGGCGAAATCCAGGCAGGCACGTTGCGACACCATACGGTCAATGAACAGATCCAGTCGGCTTTGATCGTCGGACACGGGGAAATCTCTCCTTGATATCAGTCGACTTGTCAGATGGGGCCGACAGGTTGTTTGATGACAAATCCTCAAGACTTTGTGTAGGCAAATTG
This sequence comes from Ruegeria sp. AD11(2025), assembly GCF_056542405.1. Taxonomy (NCBI): domain Bacteria; kingdom Pseudomonadati; phylum Pseudomonadota; class Alphaproteobacteria; order Rhodobacterales; family Roseobacteraceae; genus Ruegeria; species Ruegeria sp. AD11(2025). The sequence goes on from NZ_JBQFZU010000011.1 coordinate 113,336, forward strand.
GCGTCAGTTTCACAATTCCGCGACATTTCACCCCAAGAACGGGTTTGACTAGCCCGCACCAACCGCGCGAAACTGCGACAAAAAACACGGGGAGTTGATCAAGCGAATGCCGACCTACGGCCCAACGGGTGGAATACCCGCATGACGGCGTTGTTGTCCGTCCGCGATTTGAGCATCGGATTTGGCGCGGGTGAGCCCGTTGTCAAAGGCGTCAATTTCGATGTCGAGGCCGGGCAAACGCTGGCTTTGGTAGGCGAATCCGGATCGGGCAAAACGATCTCATGCCGAGCGGCGTTAAGGATATTGCCGCGTACCGCCCAGATACGCAGCGGCACGATTACACTGAACGATTCCAAGGGCACCGAAGACCTGACGCGGATCAGCGAAAAGCAGATGCGCGGGATTCGCGGCAACCGGATTTCAATGATCTTTCAGGAGCCGATGCGATCCCTGTCGCCCCTGCACAAGATCGGCAATCAGGTCAGCGAGGTGCTTTGGCTGCACCGTGGCGCGTCCGAAGCGCAGGCCCGCAAAGAGGTGCTGACCCAGTTCGAGCGCGTAGGCTTTCCCGATCCGCAGCGGGCTTATGATTCTTACCCGTTTGAATTGTCCGGCGGCATGCGTCAGCGCGCAATGATTGCGATGGCAATGGTGTCCAAGCCGGAACTGCTGATCGCGGATGAGCCGACCACCGCACTTGACGTGACGACACAGGCGCAGGTGCTGGGCCTGATCAAGGAATTGCAGCGCGAGACCGGGATGGCGCTGATCCTCGTCACACACGATCTGGGTGTGGTTGCCAACATGGCAGAACAGGTCGTCGTCATGCACAAGGGCCGCGTGATGGAGGCCGGCGCAGCCGCCCCCATTCTGACCGCGCCTGCGCACCCCTATACGCAGCAATTGTTCAACGCAGCGCCCGAGATTCCGGACGAAGAATCCGTTGGCATCCCAATGCCAGACAAGGACCTGATCCTGCAGATGAAGAGCGTGTCAAAAACCTACACCATGCGCTCCAGCAAGGGCTGGCAGGGGGACAAACTGATCCATGCCTGCCGTGGCGTCGACCTGAAACTAGCACGCGGCAAGACGCTGGCCATCGTCGGCGAAAGCGGATCGGGTAAAACCACGGCGGCCCGTATCGCGTTGGGGGCCGAACCGCCAGATCCCGGCGGCGAGGTGCTGTTTCGGACCTCATCGGACGCAGACCCGATCACCGTGCATCACATGACCCGCGCTCAACGCACTGCCTTTCAGCGCAAGGCGCAAATGGTGTTTCAGGACCCCTACAGTTCGCTCAGCCCCCGGATGCGCATTCAGGACGCGATGACCGAGCCGCTGGAGATCCACAGTATCGGCACGGTGTCAGAACAGCGTGACAAGGCGGGCGAGATGTTGCAACGGGTCGGTCTGAACGCTGACATGCTGAAACGCTACCCGCATGCCTTTTCAGGCGGTCAGCGTCAGCGCCTGTCGATCGCGCGCGCCATGATGCTGGACCCGCAACTGATCGTCTGCGACGAGCCGACCTCGGCGCTAGATGTCTCGGTTCAGGAACAGATCCTTACGCTGCTGGAAAACCTGCAGGACAGTCTGAACCTGTCCTATTTCTTCATCTCTCACGACCTTGCGGTTGTGGCGCGTATCGCCGACGAGGTCGCCGTGATGCGCCGGGGGCTGGTTATCGAACAAGCCCCGCCCGAGACGCTCTTCTACAATCCCCGCCACCCCTATACCAAGGCGCTTATTGCCGCTCAGCCAGAACCTGACATCAACCGCCCCATTGACCTGAAACTGGTTGCTTTGGGCGCAGGTTCGCCAGACAGTTGGGATGACGCCTTCCGATTTACCGACTCCGTGATACCTTCACTGGTAGAGATGGAACCCGGCCATAAGGTACGATGCCATGTTTAAGACCACTCGCCCTCTGTTTCTGGCCGCCACGCTGGCCGCTGCATGGATGCTGCCCGCCACGGCAGACACCCCCACCCCACTGGAAGGAGAATTCTGGGCAACCGAGGTAAACGCAGGCAATCTGCCCCCCGTGGCCGAACGTCTTCCCGACGAACCTCTGGTCGTCGATCTGGCCGCCAAAGGGCGCGAGTTCGGAACCCCCGGCGGCACGCTGCGCACCATGGTCACCCGGTCCAAGGACATCCGCCAGATGGTGGTCTATGGATATGCCCGGCTGGTGGGGTTCAACGAAAACTACGAACTGGTGCCCGACCTGCTGGACTCCTACGAAAGTGAAGGCAATCGTAAATTCACGCTGCATCTGCGCGAAGGACACAAATGGTCGGACGGTTCGCCCTTCACCTCCGAGGATTTCCGCTATTGGTGGGAGGATGTGGCGAATAACGAACTTCTCAGCCCCTCGGGCCCACCGGATTTTCTGATCGTCGAGGGAAAGCTGCCCACCGTATCTTTCCCGGATGAGACCACCGTCGTTTATGAGTGGGAAGACCCGAACCCCGACTTCCTGCAATCGCTGGCTCAGGCGCGTCCGCCGTTCATTTACCGGCCCTCTGCCTTTCTGAAGAAGTATCACGAGCAATACGCAGATACCGAAGAACTAGCCTTTCAGGTCAGCGACGCCCGCGTCAAAAGCTGGGCAGCGCTGCACAACAAGCTGGACAACCTCTACAAGTTCGACAATCACGAACTTCCCACGCTGCAGCCCTGGCTGAATGCCAGCTCGGGCAAGAAGATCCGACACAACTTTGTCCGAAACCCCTATTACCACCGCATCGACAGCAATGGCGTGCAACTGCCCTATATCGATGTGGTCGAAATGGAAATCGTCGCTCCCGGCCTGGTCGCGGCCAAGGCCAATGCCGGTGAAACCGACCTGCAAGGGCGTGGCCTGGCATTCCGCGACGCATCCATCCTGAAAAAGGGCGAAGAGGCCGGAAACTACAAAACACGGCTGTGGAAGACCGGTGTCGCCTCGCAGATCGCGATCTACCCGAACCTGAACTTTGCCGATGACGGCTGGCGCGAGGTTCTGCGCGATGTGCGCGTGCGCCGTGCCCTGTCGCTGGCAATTGACCGCAAGACGATCAATCAAGCGCTTTATTTCAAGCTGGCGCAACCCGGTGCGATGTCGGTTTTGCCCGCGTCCCCGTTCTATAGCGAGGAAAACGCTCAGGCATGGGCCCAGTTTGACATCGAACAGGCCAACGCCATGCTGGATGAGGCCGGTCTGACCGAGCGTAACAAGAACGGCATCCGTCTGCTGCCCGATGGCCGCCCGATGGAATTGATCATCGAAACCGCCGGTGAACGGCAAGAGGTCGAAAACGCACTGCAGATCGTTACAGATACGTGGCGCGAGATCGGTGTGGATCTGGTGATGCGCCCGCTGGACCGGGACATCCTGCGCAATCGCGTGTTCGCGGGCAACACCATGGCCTCGGTCTGGTTCGGCTGGGATGATGGTATCCCGCAGACCCATACTTCTCCTGCCTATCTTGCACCTACGGATCAGGTGTTTCTGGCTTGGCCCAAATGGGGTCAGTATTACCAAACCGGTGGCGATGTGGGCGAAGCACCCGATATGCCCGAGGCTGAACGGCTGATGCAATTGGCCCACGACTGGGAAGTGGCCACCACCGATGAAGAGCGCGAGGCGATCTGGACCGAGATGCTGAACATCCACGCCGACCAGCTTTTTGCCATCGGTATCCTGAACGGCGCCCCTCAGCCGGTCGTGGTCTCGAACCGCCTGCGCAATGTGCCCGAACAGGCCATGTGGGCTTGGGAGCCCGGCGCGCATTTCGGTATTCACCGGCCGGACGAGTTTTTCTTCGCCGACTGATCAGGAGCAGCTAAATGGTAATGCTGCGCTATGCAGTCTATCGCTTTTTCACGATGCTGCTGACGCTGCTGGTGGTGTCGGTGCTGATCTTTGTTATCATCAACCTACCGCCCGGCGACTACCTCAGCAACCAGATTGCGGAATTGCAGGCCTCCGGACAATCTGCCGGTGTGGCAAAGGCCGAGTTCCTGCGTGCGGAATATGCGTTGGACCGCCCCATATGGGAACAATACCTGATCTGGATGGGCTTCTGGCCCGGCCCGCACGGGTTTGAAGGTCTGCTACAGGGCAACTATGGCTGGTCTTTCGAATTCGACCGCCCAGTCGCCGAGATCGTGGGAGATACCTTGTGGCTGACCGTTGTAGTCAACCTGGCGGCTATCCTGTTCGTTTATGCCGTCGCTCTGCCACTGGGCGTTCTTGCTGCGGCAAAGTCGCGGACCTGGATCGACTACACCTCGGCCTTTGTTGGCTATCTTGGCCTGGCCACGCCGAACTTTCTGCTGGCGCTGATCCTGTTCTATTACGGCCACCGCTATTTCAACCTGCCCATTGGCGGTCTTATGGATCCGTCTTTCGAAGGTTTGCCAATGAGCTGGGAGAAGATGAAATCCATCCTCGTCCACCTGATTGTCCCGACTTTCGTGATCGGCACATCCGGTGCCTCGGCGATGATGCAGCGTCTGCGCGCCAATATGCTGGATGAGTTGGGCAAACCCTACGTGGAAACCGCCATCGCCAAGGGCATGGCCCCATCGCGTATGCTGACGAAATATCCGCTGCGCGTGGCCTTCAACCCATTCGTAGCCGATATCGGCAACCTGCTGCCGTCGATGGTGTCCGGCTCGGTCCTGGTCTCGGTCGTGCTGGGCCTGCAGACCATTGGCCCGACCCTGCTGACGGCGCTGAAAACGCAGGATCAGTTCTTGTCCGCCTTCATCCTGATGTTCGTGGCGCTACTGACCCTGATCGGCACCATGATATCCGACATCCTGCTGGTCATGCTGGACCCGCGCATCCGGTATGAGGGGCGTGAAGCATGACCCAACACCCTGACGGTCGCTATGTCGACGACGCCCCCTATGACCCGGATGTCGCTCTGCAACAGCTTGAGCGTGCCGATCTGGACGCGCCCAACTGGGTGCTGGTCTGGCGCAAGTTCAAGACCCACAAACTGGGCCTGGTCTCGGGCATTTTCCTGCTGTTGTGCTACCTGATGCTGCCCTTTGCCGGCTTCATCGCGCCCTATGGGCCGAATGAACGGAACGGAGAGCACCTTTATGCCCCGCCGCAAAGCATAAGCTGGTTTCACGAGGGCGAGTTCATCGGCCCCCACGTCTATCCGATCGTGGCCGAAGCCGATCTTGAGACCTTCCAATGGAAATTCGTCCCCGACCTTGAGGACCCGCGCCCGATCAAGTTCTTCTGTGAAGGGGCCGAATACAAACTCGCCGGCCTGATCAGGTCGGACACCCACCTTTTCTGCGCGCCCGAAGGTGCGACGCTGTTCCTGTGGGGCTCGGATCGACTAGGCCGGGATGTATTCAGCCGCATCCTCTTTGGCGCGCAACTGTCGCTGACTGTGGGCCTGATCGGTATCACGGTGTCCTTCGTTCTGGGCATCTTCTTCGGCTCGATAGCCGGGTATTTCGGCGGCAAGATCGACTGGGTCATTAACCGCGTGATCGAGATCTTGCGTTCGCTGCCGGAGCTGCCCCTGTGGCTGGCCTTATCCGCCGCTGTGCCGTCTAACTGGAGCCCGGTCGCGGTGTTTTTCATCATTTCGATCATCCTCGGCATTCTCGACTGGCCCGGCCTCGCCCGATCCGTGCGCGCCAAGTTCCTTTCGCTGCGCGAAGAGGAGTACGTGCGCGCGGCCGAGATGATGGGCGCAAGTTCAGGCCGGGTGATCCGAAAACACCTGTTGCCGAACTTCATGTCTCACCTGATCGCGTCGGCAACCTTGTCGATACCGGCGATGATCCTCGGAGAAACGGCGCTCAGCTTCCTGGGTCTGGGCCTGCGGGCACCGGCGGTTAGTTGGGGTGTGATGCTGAACGACGCGCAGAATCTGGCCTCAATCGAAATCTACCCGTGGACGGCCATTCCGATGCTGCCGATCATCGTCGTGGTACTGGCCTTCAACTTCCTCGGTGATGGCCTGCGCGACAGTCTGGACCCCTATCAGCAATGAGCCTGTTCTCCGCCCTCCCCGCCGCTGACAGCTACAAGAAAACCGGCAAAGGGGCGCGGCCCAGCGCATTTGCTGTGTCGGAACTGGCCACAGCAAGTTTTGCCGCCGTGGGTCAGGAACTTGCGCGTCTTGTGGCTGCGTTGAACCTTGCGCCCAAAGCTCCCGAGGTTTTGGTCGATCGCCGACTGGCCTCACTATGGTATGGGTTTTCGTTCAAGCCGGAGGGATGGGAGATGCCCAGCCTCTGGGACGCCGTGGCCGGAGACTACCCGGCCTCGGACGGCTGGATCAGGTTGCACACCAACCTGCCCCGCCACAAGGCGGCGGCGCTGAAGGTTCTCGGGGTCCCGGGCAATCGAGACGCCGTGGCACAAGCGTTGAAAGAGTGGTCGAACTCTGATCTGGAAACCGCAATTGTGGCCGAGGGCGGCGTTGCTGCTGCCATGCGCAGCCGCGCGGAATGGCTGGAGCATCCGCAGGGGCGTGCTGTGTCCCGCGACCCGCTGGTCGGCTGGCAAAACCCCAGACGCATCACGCTGCGCGACCGCCCCCAAACCACGGCCAACCGCCCATTGGCGGGCCTGCGCGTTCTGGACCTGACGCGTGTTCTGGCGGGCCCTGTCTCAACACGAACGCTGGCGGGTTTTGGGGCTGAAGTTCTGCGCATCGACCCGCCCGGATGGGACGAACCCGGCGTCATCCCGGATATCTCTTTGGGCAAACGCTGCGCCTATCTGGACCTGAAATCGCCCGGCGGCCTGAAACAACTGCAGGACCTGCTTGCGCAGGCGGATGTCTTCGTCCACGGCTACCGCCCCGGCGCGCTGGACGCGCTTGGACTTACTAAGGTCAAACGCGATGAACTGGCCCCGAACCGGGTCGAGGTCACCTTGAACGCCTATGGCTGGCAGGGCCCTTGGTCTACCAGACGTGGGTTTGACAGCCTTGTCCAGATGAGCGCCGGGATCGCGGATGCCGGCCGCGCATGGGCCAAGGCCGACAACCCCACGCCATTGCCCGTGCAAGCGCTGGACCATGCGACGGGCTACCTTATGGCCGCAGCCGTCTTGTCAGCCTTGGCCGAGGCGGCCTCCGGCAACTCCATCATGCTCGCCCAGCTGTCACTTGCTCGCACGGCGGAGTTGCTGGCCGCACTGGCGAAATCCAAAGCCGAAGGCGACATTACGAATGCATCACCTGCCGACTATCCGCAAAGCGCCGAAGAGTCGGGCTGGGGAACGGGCCACCGGTTGAAACCAGCTTTGGCTGTTGGTGCCGCGCAAATGTCCTGGTCCCTCCCCGCCGTGAAATTGGGCACATCCCAACCGACCTGGCCGTCGCTTTCAACCTGACACACCCGCCGCGCGGAACGCGCGGCTTGGCCCAACCCTTTGGGTGGTGTCTCGTCAGAGACGCGATCCAAAGGGGCAGGAGCTGCCCTTAGCGGTCATCCCCTCCAGGGCCGATGTCATCCAGATAATCTTCGTCAATCGCAGCCTGCACCGCTCCGGTCACTGCTTCACGCTGTTTCGGCGACAGGTCTTCCGGGTCTTTGCCCTCGGCCAACCGAACAGTGACCTCGCGATGGGCGAACTTGATGCCTTCACGCGCGAACAGTTCGCGGATTTCCTGATACACTTTCTTTCGCACCAGCCATTGATCGCCCGGCTTGGTCATGAACTTGACCCGGATGATCATCGCCGAATCCTGCATCTCGATCACACCCTGAGATTTCAGCGGCTGGATGAAGTTCTCGCCAATCACCGGGTCGCTCAGCAGTTCCTGACCCAACTTCTTGATCAGTTTCCGCACCTTCTCTACATCCGTGTCATAGGTCACGCGCAACGGCAGCTTCATGATCACCCAGTCGCGGGAGTAATTGGTCAGCACCTTGATTTCGCCAAACGGAATCGTATTCAGCGCGCCCAGATGGTGCCGCAGTTGGAACGACCGGACCGAAATCTTCTCGACCGTGCCTTTCACGTCGCCAATGTCGATGTACTCCCCTTTACGGAACGCATCGTCCAACAGGAAGAACGCGCCCGAAAAGATGTCCCGCACCAGCGTCTGTGAACCAAACCCTACGGCCAGACCCACGACACCGGCGCCCGCAAACAGCGGGCTGACATTGATGCCCAGTTCCATCAGCGCGATCAGCACGATGGTGACAACAACCACAGCCAGGATCGCGCCTCGGAACAGCGGTAGCAGAGTGGCCAAGCGGCTCTGCCCGCCTTCGCCACCTTCATCGCCCAGTTCCGCCTCTTCGCCCCCATCGTCGATTTCCTCAGCGATTTTCGTGTCGATCCAGATGCGGAAAAAGTGGAACAGGATATACCCGATGAACAGGATGACCATCACGTCCAAAGCCCGCCCGATCGGCAGATCCTCACTCCAGCTGGCTTCGGGGTTCCAGATCACGACAAGGGCATAGAGGCCTACCACAAAGGCCAGAATGCCGGCCACGCGACGGGCCAGATCCTCATAGGTCAGCATACTGTGCTTGCGGACCTCGGCCTCGATGGTTTCCACCGGTTCGCCGACTTCTTCCGGGGCTTCTTCTTCAGCGTTCATCTCCTCCATCTGGCGATTGCGGTCGAAGTAGCGCTCAAGCAGGTAATTCATCGCCCCATAGGCCACGACCACCGACATGAAGATCGCATAGCTGCTGGCCACGATCGGCAGCGAGTTCTCGTTTTCCAGCACCAGATCGACCGCCAGCTTGAACCAGCTGAACACGATGTAGACGATCAGAACAGGCGCCCATGCGAAGGAAATGAAGCGCACGATCCACGACACCTCATCCGGCGCCCGCCCACCGCGTATGGCGTTGGAAATGGCCCGCGCGTTGAACAGGATCATCAAGACATTGCCCAGCGCGCCGAACATCGTCAGGCCGCCGTAAACCATGGCATAGACGTTGTAGTTCAGCCCGAAATCCGCAACCCAGGTCGAAAACAAAACCACCGAGATGTCATAGGTCGCAAGCGCCGAGGCCCAGAAATACAAGCGCTTCGCATCCCGGTCGGAAAACGGTGGCAGTCTGTATTGGCTCAAATAGGGCGACAGCACCATACGCCACAGGTCGGATACCGTGCGCGACAGGAAAAACGCCGTAAAAATTGCTGTGACCGTGAACTGGATCGAGATGTCTTCGGCCTCACCAAAGAACAGAAACCCCACGATCAGGGCCATAAGCATAGCAAAGACCGTGCCGCCGATCCCCATGAAGAACCGGAACACCAAAAACGGCATCTTTTCCCGGTAGCCTTGCGGGTTTTCCTTGGATCGCGCCACAACCAGCTTTTTGGCCATGCGCTTGCCGTAAATCTCGGTAGACAGCCAGCGCCCCAGCAGCAGGAACAGGACATTCCAGAACAAGACTTCGACATAGGTCTGAATGCGGCCATCAGGACTGGTCTGGCGCAGGATGTACTGCACTTCGAAGATCGAATAGGGCAAGGCCTGCAGCCGCGACTCCATGGACTCGCGGAATTTCGAGAACCGCTCCTGCGCTTTCATCAGTTGCGAGCCTTCAGCCATCGGATCATGGGTTTCATCCGCTGTGGCGCTGGTCTGACCGCCCGACGACACGATTTGTCCCGCGCTGTCGATGACAATCACGCTGGCGCCGGCCTCAGTCGCGGCCCGAATGGCGTCGGCCAGTTCGCCCTCGGTGCTTGTGTCAGTCTCGGAACTGGAACCAGAACCGTACCCCGGAATCAATGACGTCTGCGCCGCCGCTCCGGTGACAAAGGCCGCTGCAATTGCCAAGATCAACAAGGCCATTCCAGCAAGAGATTTGAGTTTCATCGAGTTTTTCGTCCAATCCGCGTGATGCACCACAGATTACCGAAGCGCCTAAGTGTATTCAAATACTCAGCCTTTTACTTCCCAAGATCGTGTCAATTCGTGTTCCTGCTGCAATGCTCGCGACATCAGTGTTTGCAACCTTGCAAAAACTGAATATGACCAATCCGGCAAACTGGGTGGAATGACGACTTCAGGGCTTGGATACATCCGCAATTCCAAAAGCGCCGGATGTTGCCATTTCGCAATGCTTGTCGAATTTGCACAATCACGTCACCCCCTTTGGCAAGCGGCGGCAAAGAATATACGGTAACGGGTGTAAACGCGCGGATTTGCACCGAGAAACACGACAGGCGAAGGCATGAGCCTAGGAATACAAAACGACACCACCGGCCGGGCGCCGCGCATCCTTTTCTACAGCCACGATACGTTCGGATTGGGGCATCTGCGTAGGTCGCGCGCTCTGGCCGCGGCCATCACGCAGGCCAACCCCGAGGCGTCAGCCCTGATCCTGACCGGGTCCCCGGTGGCCGGTCGTTTCACCTTTCCGCGCCGGGTTGACCATGTGCGCCTGCCAGGCGTGACCAAGCGCGCCGACGGGTCCTATGCGGCCCGAACGATTGGCATGGGCATCGAAGAGGTGACCGAGCTGCGCGCAGGCCTGATCCAGACCGCCGTGCAACAATTCGAGCCCGATATGCTGGTCGTCGACAAAGAGCCCACCGGTTTTCGCGGCGAACTGCTGCCAACACTGGAAAGCCTGTTGCATTCGCAACGCACCAAACTGGTGCTGGGTCTGCGCGACGTGCTTGACGAGCCCGAAGTTCTGGCCGCCGAATGGGAACGGAAAGAGGCTCTGGCAGCAACCGAGCGTTTTTATGACGAAATCTGGGTCTACGGGCTGCGTTCTATATATGACCCGACAAAGGGCCTGCCGCTCAGCCACGCGGCACAGTCGCGCATTCACTGGACGGGATACCTTCGCCGCGATCTCGGCCCGGTCGGCGAACCGCCCGAACAGCCCTATATCCTGATCACGCCGGGTGGTGGTGGTGACGGCAAGGCGATGGTGAACCTTGTCCTTTCCGCCTATGAAAAAGACCCGACCCTGTCGCCGCGCGCAGTGCTGGTCTATGGCCCCTTCCTGTCCGGTGAGCTGCGTGAAGACTTTGAGACCCGCGTTGCCGCACTGAACGGGCGGGTGACCGCCGTTGGCTTTGAATCCCAGATCGAAACGCTGTTTGCCGGGGCCGCCGGAGTGGTGTGCATGGGCGGCTACAACACGTTCTGCGAGGTTCTGTCCTTTGACAAACGTGCTGTGATCGTGCCCCGCACAACGCCGCGGCTGGAGCAGTGGATTCGCGCTTCGCGGGCCGAAGGTCTGGGCCTCGTCCAGATGCTGGACGAAAACCGGGACGGTCTGACCCCGGATGCAATGATACAGGCGATCCGCAGCCTCCCAAGTCAACCTCTGCCATCGCAGGCCATCCAAGGCGGTTTGCTGGACGGGTTGGATTACGTCATCGACCGGGTCGATACCCTGCTGAGCCGGGAACAGAAACGGGCCACCGGATGACAACACCTCAGCCGAAACTGGCGGTGCTGGTCAAGGGATGGCCGCGCCTGTCCGAGACGTTCATCGCGCAGGAACTTGTCGCCCTGCAGGAAGCCGGGCACAGCTTTGACATCTGGTCGCTGCGCCACCCGACCGATGTGAAACGGCATCCGCTGCATGACCAGTTCCGGGGTCAGGTGCGCTACCTGCCCGAATACCTTTACGAAGAACCCCAGCGGGTCTGGGCTGCGCGCCGTGCAGCACAAACTTTGCCCGGGTATGCCGAGGCCTACCGGGTCTGGCGCGCCGATCTGCGCCGTGATCCGACCCATAACCGGATCCGCCGCTTTGGTCAGGCCTGCGTTCTGGCCGCCGAATTGCCCGAAGCGACGCAGGTGATGTACGCGCATTTCATGCACACACCGTCCTCGGTTGCGCGGTACGCCGCCATCATGCGTGGCCTGCCGTGGAGCTTTTCGGCCCACGCCAAAGACATCTGGACCTCTCCCGAATGGGAAAAGGTCGAAAAGCTGCAGGCCAGCACCCACGGCGCAGCTTTTGGTGCGACCTGCACGGCCATTGGGGCCGACCACCTGCGCAGCCTGGCTGACGATTCCGCGCGAGTTGAACTGATCTATCACGGGCTGGATCTGACCCGCTTCCCCGCCCCGCCAGACCGCGCCCAGCGCAGTCCGGAGGCACCATTTCATATGCTGTCGGTTGGTCGTCTGGTCGAGAAGAAGGGGTTCGACCGCCTGATCGACGCTTTTGCCATGCTGCCTGACACGCTGGACTGGCACTGGACCCATATCGGTGGCGGTACACTCGGCGACACCCTGCGCGCCCGGGCCGAGGCTGCGGGGGTATCGCATCGGATCACGTGGAAAGGAGCTTGTGACCAACCCGAAGTGATCGCGGCGATGCGCACGTCCGACCTGTTCGTGCTGCCCAGCCGGATTGCCAATGACGGAGACCGCGACGGGCTGCCCAACGTGCTGATGGAGGCGGCGTCGCAACTGTTGCCGATCCTGTCGACGCCAGTGTCGGCCATTCCCGAGTTTATCAAAACGGGCACCCAAGGCGTCTTGTCAGACGACGACCCAGCCGCGCTGGCCACGGCCATCACCAACATGGCCGCAACGCCCGGGCAAACCGCAGCGATGGCCACCGCCGCCTATGACCGCCTGATCGCCGAGTTTCGCATGGACCCCGGCATCGCCCGCCTGTCAGAACGGCTGCGCGCGCTGGGTGCGGACACGGTCTGATGGCAAGGATCGCCTTCTACACGCCAATGAAAGCGCCCGACAGCCCGGTGCCGTCGGGGGATCGTGAGATGGCGCGCAACCTGATGCAGGCGATTGGAGCACAAGGCGACACGGTAGAACTGGCCTCGCGGTTGCGCGTCTTTGACAAGGTTGGGGACACGCAAATACAGGCTGCATTGCGCGCCGAAGCCGACACCGAGGTTCAGCGATTGATCGATGACCTACCCACGGAAACCGCGCTTTGGGTGACCTACCATAACTATTACAAGGCGCCGGACCTGCTGGGCCCGCGCATCTGCAAGGCCCGGAGCATTCCCTATGTACAGCTGGAAAGCACCCGCGCAACCAGCCGTCTGAACGGCCCCTGGGCCGGGTTTGCCCAATTCGCGCATGACGCCTGCGATGCGGCACAGGTGATCTTCTACCATACCGCCAATGATCTGATCACGCTGGAACGGGAACGATACGGGGCACAGCGCCTTATAGAACTGCCGCCTTTCCTACCCTTGTCGGAACTGCCACCAGCCTCAACCTGCAATGGTCCGATGCTGACAGTGGGCATGATGCGGCACGGCGACAAACTGGCGTCTTATTCCCTTCTTGCGCAAACGCTCGCGCTTCTGTCTGGGGACTGGGCACTGAATATCGCGGGTGATGGCCCCGCCCGATCCGAGGTTGAGGCGCTGATGGCCCCGTTCGGTGCAAAGGTTCGGTTTCTGGGCCAGTGCGACCGCGACACGCTGCAGGCTCTCTACACCAAGGCTTCCCTACTGGTCTGGCCCGGTGTCAACGAAGCCTATGGCATGATCTACCTTGAGGCACAGGCCAGCGGTGTGCCGGTTGTCGCTCAGGACCGACCGGGCGTGCGGGACGTGCTCGTCCCATCAGGCTACCCCAACGTGGATGCAGGGCCAAAGGGGCTGGCCGCGCGGCTTCATGCTTTGTTGAGCAACCGGCGCCTCCGTCTGACGCTGGGGGCTGACGCCCGCATACGGATGGCCGAACGCCACCTGATGGCAGCAGCCACCGACCGGTTCTGGCAGGCCGCCCGCCCCTTGGTGGAGGCTACTCGATGACCCGGCTGGCCTTGCTGAGACATGGACACACGCACTGGAACCGCGCGGGTCGCATTCAGGGGCGTAGTGACATTCCGCTGGATGATGACGCCCGGACTGAACTTGCCGCCACACACCTACCCGCCCCGTGGCACCGCGCAACCCTCTGGTCCAGCCCGTTGCAGCGGGCCAGTGAAACCGCCCGCCTTGTCGCCGGGCGCGATCCGCTGACTTCGGATGCGTTGACCGAGATGAACTGGGGCGATTGGGAAGGTCTGCGCGGAATCGATTTGATTGCCGACCCCAACAGTGGCTACCGCCACATCGAGGACTGGGGATGGGAGTACTGCCCACCAAGTGGTGAGACCCCGGCCGAGGTTTGGGAACGACTGCAGCCCTGGTTGAACCGGTTGACGGGCGACACAGTTGCAGTCTGCCATATCGGCATCATGCGAGTCATTCTGGCCCGCGCCTGGGGTTGGAATTTCGACGGTCCTGCCCCCTTTAAAATCAAGCGCAACCGCCTGTACATCGTCGATTTGTCGAATATGGCGCCTTTGCCCGACCCCATCCGCCTGATCAGGCCCGAGGCCTCCTCATGAAGGTCATGATCGTTGTCACTCATCTGCTGGGCACCGGGCATCTGAGCCGTGCCCTGACACTGGGCCGGGCTTTTATACGCACGGGGCACGAGACTTTTGTAGTTTCGGGCGGGATGCCCGCACCGCAGCTGGACAGTTCTGGCATGACCCTGCTGGGGCTGCCGCCGCTCCGCTCAGATGGTACCGATTTCACTCGTCTTCTGACACAGAGCGGTGACGTGGCAGACCGGGCCTATCTGGCGGCACGCGAAACCGCGCTGGTCGAAGCCGTGCGGAGTTTTGCACCGGACATTATGATCACCGAGCTGTTTCCTTTTGGCCGCCGATCCTTGTCTTCCGAATTCACCGCTGCGCTTGAGGCCGCACACAACCTGCCGCGCCGTCCGGTCATTCTGGGATCAGTCCGGGACATCCTGGCACCGCCTTCGAAACCGTCGAAAGCACAACGCGCGGAAGAAATTGTGTGCGGGTACTATGACGGCATCCTCGTCCATTCCGATCCCAACCTGGTTCCGCTGGAGGTCAGCTGGCCCGTGACCGAGCGGTTGCGCGAGCGGTTGTTCTATACCGGTTTTGTCGCCCCCGAAGCCCCCGCGCCGCACCCCGATGAGAGCGGCAAGGACGAGGTTCTGGTCAGCACGGGTGGCGGATCAGTTGGCCTGCCAATCTTTCGCGCATCCATCGAGGCCGCCCGAAAGATGTCCAACAGGCGCTGGCGCCTGTTGGTGGGCGGCCAGGACGCACCCGCACGCATTGAGCAGTTGCAACAGGTGGTCGGCAATGCCCCGGTTACCCTTGAACCGGTGCGCCCCGATTTCCGGCAGATGCTGCCCCTTGCTGCGGCTTCAGTCTCCATGTGCGGCTACAATACCGCGCTGGACATCCTGCAATCGGGAACACCTGCCGTGTTCATTCCCTTTGACGATGGCAAAGAGGTCGAGCAAAGCTTGCGCGGGCAGAGCCTCTCGGACCTGTCCGCCATCGAGGTAATACCCAGCAAGGATCTGGATGGCGCGGCTTTGGCGCAGGCTGTTGCGGCGGTCATGTCCGATGGCCCGCGCGCAATACCTTCCGAGGGCTTTGACGGAGCCAGCAGATCGGTTGAGATCGCATGTTCTTTGAAAGAGCAAACATGATAATCGACTGGCATCCTTTGAAAACCGAGTTGGACGTCTGGCAGGCGCAGGGTCTGACCCTGCCCCTGTGGTGGCGCGATGATGACGCGGTTTCAGCAACACCGCAGCTTGGAACACTGTCAGAACTGTCCCGGTCTCTCGGTCTGCCCGTCCACCTTGCGATCATCCCCCGCGATGCCGATGCGGGGTTGGTGGAATATGTCCGGAAGCGCAACACGCTGGTTCCGGTTGTGCATGGTTGGGCACATCAAAACCATGCACCGCCAGACGAAAAGAAATCCGAGTTCCGGCTGCACAGACCTATGCCAGATATCCTTGCCGATGCGCGCGCAGGATTTGAACGACTGAACGCTCTGGTCGGAGACAGGCTGTGCCCGGTCTTCGTGCCTCCGTGGAACCGGATCGCACCGGAGGTGGTTCAAGAATTGCCGACCCTGGGCTATCGCGTTGTCTCAACTGCAACACCACGCAAAGCACGAATGCCCGCGCCCGGTTTAGAGCAGATCAATACCCATCTGGACCCGATAGATTGGCGCGGAACGCGGGGGCTGGTTGCGCCGGAAAAACTGATCACCCAAACGGTCGACCTTTTGCGGGACCGCCGCGAAGGGCGAACTGACAACGCCGAACCTTTCGGTGTACTGACCCATCATCTGGTCCATGACTCCGATATCTGGACCTTTACCGAAGACCTGCTGCGCAGGCTTCTGGACGGCCCCGGTTTTGCCTGGACCTTGCCTGCCAACACATCAACCGGAGACCCCGAATGAGCCGACTGGATTCCATGCTGCGCCGCCTGACTGCGCAACGCGACGGGCTGAACTGGGCTGTCGCTCAGATCAGCGAGATGGAGGGTGACGTTCTGGACATGGGGCTGGGCAACGGCCGCACTTATGATCACCTGCGGGAAATTCTGCCAATGCGACGCATCTGGGTGATGGACCGGGTGTTGCAATGCCACCCCTCCAGTACACCTCCGGCCGAGAATTTCCTGCAGGGCGAAGCAGAACCCATGCTGGAGAAACTGGCCGCTGGCGGGGCCAAGATCGCGTTGGCGCATTATGATTTCGGGCGCGGTATCAAGGAAGAGGACGTTGCCGAGGCCGCACGCCTCAGCCCTTTGATCGCGCAGGTGATGCGGCCCGGGGGGTTGCTGATCTCGGGTCAGCCCCTAGTGGGTTTCGAACAGATCAGCGGCCCGGACACAATAGCGCCGGACCGGTATCTTTTCTATCGCGCCTGATCAGGCCACGCGACGTCCGCGTGACCAGACACCGTTCAACGCGGGCGCGCCTTCGCGCATACGGAAGCGGATGACGTCTGCACGCGCGCCTTGACGCAACTCACCGCGGTCTTCCAGCCCGACAACGCGCGCCGGGGTCTTGGTCACGGTCCGAAGACCGCGCGCCATATCGCCCCACCTCTCGCCCAGACGTGCCGCCGACAACAGCAGAGCAGCCGGAACGTAGTCCGACGATAGAATGTCAAGATGACCCAGATCGGCCAACTCATGCGCGGCCACATTACCGGAATGCGATCCGCCCCGGATCACGTTGGGGGCTCCCATCATCACCTTGATGCCGTGATCGTGGCAGGCACGGGCAGCTTCGACCGTGGTGGGGAACTCGGCCAGACGAATACCGTGACTGGCGGACACCGCCACTTGTTCCTGCGTGGTGTCGTCATGGCTGGCCAGCATCGCGCCGAAACGCTGTGCTGCCTTGACGGTTTCAACCTCGTGCCGGTCGCCATACCGGTCGCGCAGTGCCTTGAGCTGTGCGACATGCTGCAGGAAATCGTCGTCTGTCATGCCGTGCTTGCCCTTCATATAGGCCTCAAGCTGCGACATATTCCGAAACTGCCGCTGCCCCGGCGTGTGGTCCATCAGTGACACCAGCCCCACACGATCTTCGGGGCCAAATTCGTCCAGCTCAGCCACCAATGTTTCAGAACAGACTTCGGCCCGCAGATGCAGAAAGTGGCTGATCTTCAGCGCGTCCTGTTCGCGCAGCTGCCAAAGCTCGCGGGATAGATCGCGGGCGTATTTCCTGTAACGGTTGCCGCTGGGGATTGAACCGATGCGCATCGCATCGAAGACCGTCGTGATCCCGGTGCTGGCCAATTCGGCGTCATGAGCCAGAATCGCCGCCGCATGAGGCCAGTCGACCCTGGGGCGCGGCTGGATGTGACGCTCAAGATTGTCCGTATGCAGCTCGACCAGTCCGGGGCTGACAAAATCGCCGCCGCAATCGACCGCCCCCGCTGGAACGGCGCGACCCGTGGCAACACCGGCAATGGTGTCACCCACGATCCGCACGCTGCCCGTAACGGTCTCATCCGGAAGAACAAGCGTGGCATTGGCAAGGATCATTTCTTCTGTCATCTGAACTTCACACGTTCTGAGCTATTGGGAAGGCCACGCATAGGAGGCCACTGTGACATTCACGCGATACGCTATCTACTTTGCGCCGCCAGCCGAGGCTGAATGGGCGAATTTCGCCACTAACTGGCTGGGATGGGACATGGAAACCGGCAAGGTCGTCGCGCATCCCGTGATTGATGGCGTGGACGTCGCCACCGTCACCGAGGTGCCGCGCAAATACGGTCTGCACGCGACGATGAAACCACCCTTCTGCCTGCATGACGGGCAGTCGGTGGAGGCTCTGAATGACGCTTGCGCACGGCTTGCGCAGGCGCAACCTCCGGTCACGCTGGACGGGCTGGAAATCGCCCGCCTCGGCCGGTTTCTGGCCCTGCGCCCGTTGGGGGATGAGGGCGCGCTGAATACACTGGCTGCCGCCTGCGTGCGGGATCTGGACAACTTTCGCGCAGTCGCGTCCGAAGCCGAGCTGGAGCGCCGCCGCGCGGCTGGACTGTCGCCTGAGCAGGACGCCAATCTGGTGCAATGGGGTTACCCTTACGTGATGGAAGCGTTCCGCTTTCACATTACCCTCAGCAGTAAACTGAGCAAACCAATGCTGACAACGGTTCAGGAGGCACTGCAATCGCAGCTTGCGCCCCTGCTGCCCGCACCGTTCCAGATCACTGAACTGGCCCTTGTAGGCGAGGCCGAAGACGGGTGCTTTCACCTGATCCATCGCTACGCCCTTTCCGGTTGAAGCTGGGGCAGTATGGCGGCAATCGTTGCCTCCAGCGGGCCTGAATTGTCGATCTCGATGACGTGCACCAACCCATCCGGAAATCGGGTGCTGGCCCGTTCCAGCCGCCGCACCTGTTCCTCGGCGCATTCACGGCCCCGCGAGGACAGGCGTTGCACAAGAACTTCGGGATCAGCGGTCAGTGAGATTACGATCAGATCGCCAAACACCTCCTGCGCTTGCAGCAACACCGAGCGGGACATGTTCACCAGCACCGCGTCCGTGTGATTCCTCAGATTATCAATTCCCTTGGGCACCCCGTAAAACAACCCATGCGCGGGCCAGTGCAGCGCAAACGCACCTTCAGCCACCATCTGCTGAAAGGTCTCAACGGACACCCGGTCGAAATCTTCCCCCTCTTCGCCTTCGGGGCGGGTAATCACCCGGCGGGCCCGGCCGATGCCCGGCACGCGCGCCTCCAGCGCCTCCATCACGCTGTCTTTGCCAACGCCGGAGGGTCCGACAAACGCTATGACAGGCGCAAGGCTCATGCAGCCACACCGGGTTCGAAATCCGAGACGTTGATCTCACGATCACAGACCCGGTCGCGCGCGCCGACATCATGGAAGATGCCCACGATCGCAGCGCCACGCGCCTTGGCTTCTTCGATCAAGGACAACACCGTTTCCCGGTTCTGCACATCCAGCGAGGCCGTAGGTTCGTCCAGCAACATCGCCGGATAGTCATGCGCAAATCCCCGGGCGATATTCACTCGCTGTTGTTCGCCACCGGAAAAAGTGGTGGGGCTCAGCGCCCAAAGACGCTCAGGAATGTTCAACCGAGCCAGCAAAGCTGCCGCCCTGTCCAGCGCCGCCTGCCGGTCACACCCAATGGCCAACAGAGGTTCCGCCACCACCTCCAGCGTCGGGACCCGTGGCACCACCCGCAGGAACTGACTGACATAGCCCAGCGTCTCGCGGCGCAGCGCCAGAACCTCACGTGGCTCGGCCTGCGCCACGTCCAGGCCATCGACCAGAACCTGTCCGGACCCGGCCAGATAATTCCCATAGATCACCCGCATCAGGGTGGACTTCCCCGCCCCCGACGCCCCGGTCAGCGCCACACATTCACCGGGCGCGACCTTCAGCGAGGCCCTCTTCATAACCGGGATCACCGCACCACCCTGATTGTGCAGAGTGAAGCTCTTGCTGACATCCTTAAGTTCGATCATCGCCATCACCTTCAAACCTGCAGAACGCTGGACACAAGCAACTGCGTATAGGCGTGTTGCGGATCGTCCAGCACCTGATCGGTCAAACCGGCCTCGACCACGTGACCATCCTTCATCACCATCAGCCGGTCCGCCAACAAGCGCACCACAGCCAGATCATGCGTGACAATAATGGCGCTCAGCCGCATTTCACGCACCAGCCCGCGCAGCAGGTCCAGCAGTCGCGCCTGAACCGAGACATCCAGCCCGCCCGTCGGTTCATCCATGAACACCAGCCGAGGCCCCGTCACCAAGTTACGCGCAATTTGCAGACGTTGCTGCATCCCACCGGAAAACGCCGTTGGGCGATCATCCACGCGGGCACCGTCGATCTCGACCCTTCCCAGCCAGTCAATCGCGCGGTCGCGGATCTGGCCATAGTGACGGTCGCCAACGGCCATCAGCCGCTCACCGATATTGCCACCAGCGCTCACAGACATACGCAGCCCGTCGCGAGCGTTCTGGTGAACAAAGGCCCAGTCGGTACGGCCCAGCATACGGCGTTCAGGTTCCGACATGGTCACAGTATCCACGGGGCCATCGGTACGCGTATCAAAAACTACCTGCCCCGCGTCAGGCTCCAGATGTCCCGCAAGGCAGTTCAGCAAGGTCGATTTGCCCGAACCGCTTTCGCCGACGATGCCCATCACCTCACCGGGGTAAAGGTCGAAGCTGACGTCAGCGCAGCCGATCCGCGCGCCATAGTGTTTTTGGATGCCTTTGACCTGCAACAACGGAGTCATGCTGCGCTCTCCTTGCTCAAGCGGCCTTCGTGGCCCTGCGCGCGGCGGGACCGGCAGTAATCCGTGTCGGAACAGACAAACATCCGGTTACCCGCGTCATCCATGATCACCTCGTCAAGATAGCTGCCCTCGGCGCCGCACAGGTCGCAAGGGTGATCGGCCTTGGTTGCCTCGAACGGGTAATCCTCGAAATCGAGGCTGACAACTTTGGTATGAGGCGGCACCGCGTAGATCCGCTGCTCGCGCCCGGCCCCAAACAGTTGGATCGCATCCATCTCAAGCTTGGGGTTATCGAATTTCGGAATTGGCGACGGGTCCATCACATAGCGCCCCGAGACCTTCACCGGATAAGCGTAGGCGGTCGAGATCGCCCCGTGTTGGCTGATGTCTTCGTACAGCTTCACATGCATTAGCCCGTATTCCTCCAGGCTGTGCATCTTGCGCGTCTCGGTCTCGCGCGGCTCCAGAAACCGTAGCGGTTCCGGAATCGGCACTTGGTAGACAAGAATCTGATCCTCGGTCAGCTTTGCTTCGGGGATACGGTGACGGGTTTGGATGACCGTGGCCTTTTCGGTTTCCTCAGTCGTTTCAACCCCGGCGGTGTTTTCAAAGAACTTGCGGATCGAGACGGCGTTGGTGGTGTCATCCGCGCCCTGATCGATCACCTTGAACCTGTCATCCGGCGTCAGCGTCGCGGCCGTGACCTGCACCCCTCCGGTGCCCCAACCATAGGGCATCGGCATCTCGCGACTGGCAAAGGGCACCTGATATCCTGGCACGGCCAACCCTTTCAGGATGGCGCGGCGGATCATTCGCTTGGTTTGCTCGTCCAAATATGCGAAATTGTAGTCATTCATTTTTGTACTTCGCTTTTTAATTGGTGTTTTTATGGACGTAATTGTTATTGTCGCGCTCTCTCTGGTCATATTGGCGTATATCTTCAGACATAATCGCCACGCCAAACATCGCCACCGCGCGCAGCAGAGAGACCGAAAAGGGATCTGGAGTTCGGTTGGCGCATCGCATCTGTGTTCCAATCGCAACAGCGCCCGATCCCGAAAAGCGGAAGCAAGTGTAATTCCGGAAAACACCAGCGTTGAACGATCTGGTCCCTGACATCATTCTGCAGCCTCCCTCGGCGTGATCCGTTCCTCAGCCTCGCGGCGCAGCTTGCGGACCAACTCCAGTTCGGACTGGAAATCCACATAGTGCGGCAATTTGATATGTTCGAGGAATCCGGTGGCCTGAATGTTGTCGGCGTGGCTCAGGACAAACTCCTCGTCTTGCGCGGGGGCGCCCACATTGTCCTCGCCCAGTTCTTCCCAGCGCAGCGCACGGTCAACCAGAGCCATGGCGATGGATTTGCGTTCCGACTGGCCAAAGACCAGCCCGTAGCCACGGGTGAATTGGGGCGGTTCGGTTTTTGAGCCCTTGAACTGGTTGACGGTTTCGCATTCGGTCAACTCGACCTCGCCGATCTCGATGGCGAAGCCCAGTTCGGGGATTTCCATCTCGACCGCGACCTTGCCGATGCGCAGCTCACCGACAAAGGCGTGGTTGCGGGCGTAGCCGCGTTGGGTTGAATAGGCCATACCCAGCACGAACCCTTCGTCCCCTCGGGTCAGCGATTGCAGGCGCAGCGGGCGACCAGCCGGAAACTCCATCGGCTCGCGGGTCAGATCGCCCGGGGTTTCGCTGCTGACCGGCTCATCCTGAATGATGTCCTCACCCTTGAGAAACTCGGTGATATGCGGCGTCGGCTCCACACGCGGCTGTGCTTCGGATGCGGCAGGAACCTCACCCTCGGCCGCCAGTTTGAAATCCAGCAATCGGTGCGTGTAGTCGAAGGTCGGCCCCAATATCTGCCCGCCCGGCGCATCCTTGAACGTGGCCGAGATGCGGCGGTCGCAGTTCATCTCTCCGGTTTCCACCGGGTCGGAATAGCCGAACCGGGGCAAGGTAGTGCGGTATGCACGGATCAAAAAGATCGCCTCGATCAAATCACCACGTGCCTGTTTGATCGCGAGCGCTGCCAAGTCCGGGTCGTACAAAGACCCCTCAGCCATCACCCGGTTCACCGCAAGCGACAATTGTTCGCGGATTTGGGCGATGCTCAGTTCGGCAATGTCGGTCGAGCCGCGACGCTCCTCAGCCAGCCAGGCATGGGCGTTTTCAATGGCTTTCTCACCACCTTTGACTGCTACGTACATCGCCTAATCCCCTGCCCTGATCTGTGTGCTGCGAGGTAGAGCCGCAAGCCTGTTATCGCAGGTGAAGAAAAAGTCGCAGCCCAAGGGATAAAGCGCTGCGTTGGCCTGAAGCACGGGCACGTCCGGTAAGGACAGCTGCACTGTATCCCGTATACCCGGACCGGTCAGTACAGCGCCTTCCTGTTGCAGGTCGTCACATTCGACGATCAGTGTTGCGGACCTGTCAGGATAATCTGGTGTTCCGATGCGATATTGGGTCAGTGTTCCAAGTGCCTGCCATGTTCCAACGGCGAAATCCGCCTCGGACGTCTCTGCAACCGGCGCGCCGGTGTGGAAGGTCAGCCATTGGCGCACAGCGTCCGTGTCCAAGTCGCCCGCCAGATGTACCCGGGTATCCGGGTCGCATAAAGTCAGCAGCAAAGTCCCCGCCGCTGCGGACAGAGGCGCTGGCGGCTTAGCACCCGAAATCCAGCGGATCTCACCCGGCCGCGCCAATACTGTCATCGCAGCACGAAATGCGTGGGCTGCATCGATCGGTGCGTTTTCGAACCCGCCCGAAAACTGGGTCTGCGCGCTCATCAATCCTCTCCCCGTACCAGCGTAAAGAACTCGACCTTCGTCGCCGCCGCTTTCGCGGCCCGGGCGGTCTTGGCGGCCTGCATCTGTTGGCTAAGTGGTGTGATCACTCGGGCGCGAATATCCTCGGCTGCACCGGTCTGCATCATTGCGTCGATCAGCGCTGCAACCTCGACCTTGCGCTTCGACCGGCCCTGAACATAGCCGTGCCCAACCGTTCCGTCCTTCAGCACGAGCGAACACCGCGTAACAGTCATTTCTCCAAGATTGAACGACGCGCCTGTACCGCCTGTCCGCCCCCGCACCATTACGCCGCCAACCTCAGGGCTGCGGAGCCAGTCAAAGCTCGGTTGCGTGCCAACCTCGCCCCACAACTCCATCAACGCTTGCTCGGGGGCACGGGCCAGCAAGCCCATCCAGTCCTTGCGCGCGGCAATCGCTTTTTCTTGGTATTCCGCCATCGAAACCTCTTGGCCGGGTTGTCTATTTGAACTATACAACTAGACAAATATTACATCCCGAAAGTGAGTCTCGCAATCCGCAATACTGTGAAAGTTTGGTGACATGAGCAGAACACCGGTCTGGAAAAGCATCGCGTTGAGCCTGACCTCGGACATCGCCGAGGGGCGCTACAACACCGGAGACCGCCTGCCGACCGAGGCGCAACTGGCTGCGCAGCACGGGGTAAACCGGCACACGGTGCGACGCGCGTTGGCGGATATGGCAGAACAAGGCCTGGTGCACCCAAGGCGCGGCGCAGGCGTATTTATTGCGGCGCGCCCGACCGATTACCCGATTGGCAAACGGGTCAGATACCACAAGAGCGTCTCGGCCAGCGGCAAGATACCCGGCAAGACGATCCTTTCACTGACGACACGAGCGGCGGATAACACCGAAGCCGAAGCGTTGCAGCTGAAAGCGGGCGATAAAGTGCATGTGTATGACGGGTTGTCGCTGGCCGACGGTCAACCCATTGCCCTGTTTCAGAGCATCTTTCCGGCTGACCGCTTACCCGACATTCTGGAGGCGTTGCTAGATTCACAATCCGTGACCAAAGCGCTTCAACGCTGCGGAGTCTCGGATTACACCCGCGTTTCAACCCGCCTGACGGCGCGAGCGGCAACAGCAACGCAAGCCCTGCATCTGCAATTGCCCGAAGGCGCACCGGTGCTGTTTTCGACCGGAGTGAATGCCGATTTATCAGGAGTGCCCGTTGAGTACGGGCGCACTGCTTTTGCCGGTGAACGGGTGACACTGACGTTGAACGACGACTAGAAAACGAAGCCCTCCCGCCCGTCCTCGGCCTCCGTGCGGAGGCCTCATCCCGTTGGGCGTAGCGCCGCGTTTTGCGCGGCGCCGGGCCCAAAGCCGCCAAGGGGGATCGGCGCAGCCGATGCGCCTGCGGGTGCGGGTGCGATTCCGTTCCCTGGCACAACAGGCTTATTCGTATTTTTCAAGAAAGGCTTCGGCGGTAAGTGACCGGAAATCCAGCAATGCGGTTCGCAGGAGTTGATTGTCCCAGTCCCACCAGGCCAAAGCCAGCATCCGGTCGATAATACCCTCTGGGAACCGGCGGCGGATCGGTTTGGCTGTCACACCACCGACAATGGTGTACGGACGAACATCCTTGGTCACCACAGCGCCTGACGCCACCACAGCGCCATGACCGATTGTCACCTCCGGCTTGATGATCGCTGCGTGGCCGATCCATGTGTCATGACCGATCACGGCCTTGCGGCTGGCACGATGGGCAAGCCAGTCCTGATCGTTCTCGGCATCGTCCCAGTAATCTGCGGACCGGTACAGGAAATGGTGCTGAGACGCCCTCTCCATCGGGTGATCCGTTGCTCCGATCCGCGTGAAACTGGCAATATTTGCGAACTTTCCAATCTCGGCATTGGCAATATCGCAGGTTCGGTCGCAATAGGAGTAATCCCCCAAGACCGAGTTCGCGACGCGGCTGCCTGCGCCGACCTCGACATATTCTCCAAAGCTGCTGTTCGTTATCTGGCATTCGGGGTGAATGAACGGCTGGTCCGGGCGCAGGCGCGGCATTGTCGTGGTCCTTGGTTGCGGGTCAAGCCAACCGCTGTGGCTTTGTTTTCACGCCACGCGGCTTGCGTTTTTTTTCCTTCTCGCCCTGGATCAGACGTCGACGCAGCCAGCCCGAGAACCAGTCCATCATCATCACCATCAAAATGATCAGGACGATGTAATAAGCCACTTCTTCCCAGTCCTTTTGGGTGATGATTGCCTGTGTCAACAGCAGACCGATCCCACCGCCGGTGATCGCGCCGATAACGGTGGCGCTGCGGGTGTTGGATTCGAGGAAATAGAGCAACTGGCTCAGCAGCACCGGCGTGACTTGCGGGATCACGCCAAACCGATAGCGCTGTGGTGCGTTGGCGCCGGTGGACTGCACGCCTTCGATTTGTTTGTTATCCACGTTCTCCAGCGCTTCCGAGAAAATCTTACCGAAGGTTCCGGTATCAGTCACGAGAATGGCCAAGGCTCCGGTCAGCGGCCCGGGGCCGAAGGCGCGAGCCAGAACCACGGTCCAGATCAGGGCATCCACGCCACGGGCAAAGTCGAACGCCCGGCGGGTCGTAAAACGCACGGCTTTCACAGGATTGAAGTTGCGTGTCGCCAGAAAGGCCAGCGGCAGGGCGACCATGGCCGCACCGAAGGTGCCTAGAAACGCCATCAGGATGGTTTCAAAGATAGCCCAGGCCACGTCCTGATGCCGCCACATCTTGTTGGTCCAGAAATCGTTCAGAATGGCACCGGATTCACCGTTCATGGCCCGTCCAGCCAATTCAGGGAAGGGCTTGCCGTAATACGGACTGTCGAGCGTGAACCAAAACAGCTCCCACCCGGTGAAATAGCGGAACACTTCGGACCGGTTTCGGGTTACGGTCAGGCGGCCCGCATCCGTGGTTACCGCCAAGCGGTTCTTGGACACGCTGATCCACTCTGGCACGTCACCCGCGGGCATTTCCGCCTGCACCCCTGCCGATCGCGAAGGCGTTGCCCGAACGGTGCCATAGCCGGGAATGTCAAACTCGACCGTTTCGGGACCAAAACGCACGACGTGACCGTTTTCCAGATCAATCACAGTTGTCTCGCCCAACGTCACCCAGTCCGGGGCCTGCCCCTCGGGGTAAGCGCCCTTGCGCTCGCCCTCGATGGCGGCAAACACTTCACCGGAGCGGTTGTCTCGTTCGACATGAGTTTTGTAACTGTAGCTGTCCGCCACCAGCGTCTTGCCGTTTTCCCAATTCGCCCGCGCAGCCAGCCCCGGCACGTCAAAAACAATGAATACGTAAACCAGATAGGCCAGAACCAGCGCAGGCAGGCCGAAATTCACCAGCCGTTTGCGGTTGAAAATGCAACCCGCCTCGGCCTTGAGCTCATCAACGGTCAGGTTGGTTGCGAAGGCGCTCATGCCGTGGCTCCTTTTTCCGACCCGTGGGCGAGACGGTCGCGCAGATAGCCCGATATTTGATCCACGACGACGATTGTGACGAACAGAAGGATGAAAATGGCGGCCGCTTCGTCATAGCGCCCCTGCCCCCAGGACATCGCATTGCGAAGCTCATAACCCAGACCTCCGGCACCGACAAATCCCAGAATGGCCGAGGCGCGGATGTTGATCTCGAACCGCAACAGGGCATAGCTGACATAGTTCGGCCCGACCTGCGGGATCACGCCCAGATACATGCGCTGCGACCAGTTGGCGCCGACCGATTGGAGCCCCTCGACGGGTTTCAGGGAAGCGTTTTCGTTAACCTCGGAAAACAGCTTACCCAAAGCACCCGCCGTGTGGATCGCAATTGCGATCATCGCAGGCACCGGACCACCGCCCAGGATGAAGATCAGGACCAGCGCGATGACGATTTCCGGGATTGCCCGAAAGACATCTGAAATTCGGCGGAACAGCGGGATCAGCGACGGCCAAAAGGCCATGCCCCGAGTGGACATCAGCGATAAAATCGTTCCCAGAATCGTTCCGACCAATGTCGCCGCGGCCGCGATATTGAGCGTCTCGACCAACGCCGGGAAGAACGTGACCAGATGCGATGGCATTTCCGCGATCATTTCCCATGCCTCCGACAAAACCTCGGCCGGATAGTCCAGAATGCGATGCCAGCCGTCGATGAACCCGCCTGCGTTGCGGTCATCAGCCGTGCGGAATCCAGCAGCCATCATGGCCACGAACAGGATCAGAAGGATACCACCATAGACCCTCTTGCGTCGCGCCATCGCGGTGTAGTCGTCGCGGATCTGATTGACGATCGAGGACCCAACAGTCAGGTCTGTCATGGAATGCTCCTGAGTGGAAACGGGGACCGGTTTTTCACCGGGCCCCGATCATTGGATAGGCAGGATTAGTTGGACTTCAGCTTGCGTGCTTCGATGATAACTTCGTAGGCGTCATGCGTGATCGGATCAAAGCTCTTGGCCTCACCTGCAGCCACACCGTAGAAGCAATCCTGGTCTTTCTCGCTCAGCGTGTCCCACAGTGCGGTCACCTTGGCTTTGACATCTTCCGGCAGTGCCTTGCGAACCACAACAGGGCCTTCCGGGATCGGCTTGGATTTCCAGATCTCGACCATGTCGTTCATATCGACCAGACCAGCATCCACAGCACGGCGCAGGGCGCCCGACTGGTAGCCGTCTTCCCATTCTCCCAGTCCGTCGGCCCAGGTCACGCCGCCATCAACGTCGCCGTTGTTGACCGCAACGATGGTCTGCTCGTGACCACCGGTGAACTTCACGTCGCCGAAGTAGTCGCCCGATTCCATGGATGCATCAATTGCAGCAGGAATTTCGATCGACGGGATCAGATAGCCCGAGGTCGAATTCGGATCACCAAATCCAAAAGCCTTGCCCTTCATGTCTTCCAGCGAGGTGATGCCACTATCCTTGCGGGCAAACCCAACCGAGTAATAGCCAAAGCCACCATCGGTGTTGACCTTAACCAGAACGGGCTCAACGGCTTCGGGGTCAGACAGGTAGGTTTTGGCGTAACCCGACGCGCCCAGCCAGGCCACGTCGATGGTACCGCCCAGCAGGCCCTGGATCACACCGTTATAGTCGGCAGGTGCGAACAGTTTGGCCGGAACGCCCAGCGCTTCTTCGGTGTAAACGCGCAAACACTCGTTGTTGTTCAGTCGATCCTGGGCGTTCTCGCCACCCAGAATTCCGATGCGGAATTCACTGATCTCCTGAGCCATGGACGGCGCGGCCAATGCAGTGGTCGCAACAAGGGCAGCAATGAGTTTTTTCATCTGTCTCTCTCCAGTTTGATATGTCGGCCTTTCATCTGGCCGGTTGATGAAAGGGGGGCGGTTCAGATGGTGGCTTCGGCTTCCATCAGGGCCTTCTGGGTAGCGTCCAGGGTCTCGATCTCGGTCGATGTCGCCTCTTCCGAGAAGCTGGCATCGGCACCATAAATTTCGCGTGCAACACCGGTGGTCAGCTGTTCGGGCAGACCGTCAAAGACGATGCGCCCGTCGCGCATGCCGACCACGCGGTCGCAATAGCGGCGCGCGGTGTCCAGCGTGTGCAGGTTGGCGATGACGGTGCGGCCGTCCTCTTCGTGGATGCGACGCAGCGCCTGCATCACTACCTGCGCGTTCATCGGGTCCAGCGAGGCGATGGGTTCATCCGCCAGAATGATCTTGGGGTCCTGCATCAGGGCGCGTGCAATGGCGACACGCTGCTGCTGACCGCCTGACAGCGCCTCAGCACGCTTGGGGGCGTGCTCGGCAATGCCCAGACGGTCCAGAATGTCGATGGCGCAGTGTATCTCATCCATCGAGAAAAGGTTGAACATGGTCGCCAGCGTCGAGTGGCGGTTCAGCGTGCCGTGCAGCACGTTCGAGACCACATCCAGACGCGGTACAAGATTGAACTGCTGGAAGATCATCGCGCATTCGGCCTGCCAGGCGCGTTTTTCACGACCTTTCAATTGGGTGATATCACGCCCTTCGAACAGGATCTGACCTCCGCTGGAATCCGTCAGGCGATTGATCATCCTCAAGAGGGTGGACTTGCCCGCACCCGACCGGCCGATGATCCCAATCATGCAAGGCTTGTCCACATCCAGCGTCGCCGCATCCACGGCAGTATTGTCGCCGAAGCGTTTGGTCAGTTTCTCGATCCGCAGCACGTGCCACCCCCAATTCGTGTTGGCGGTCAGCTACAGAAGCCATTCAACGGCTGTGTGTCAGAGTGGTGAAAGTTTTGTAACTGCGCGCAGGTCGCGGGGGCTACCCTTTGCAGCGCGGCACAGGTATACGCGACCGCGACTCTCCAGCTTTTACGAGGCCGCCATGAGCTTTGACCGCAACATCAAGATCGCCCCGTCAATCCTGTCCGCCGATTTCGCCAATTTCGGGCAAGAGATTCAGGCCATCGAAGCCCAAGGCGCCGATTGGGTCCATGTCGACGTGATGGACGGCCATTTCGTCCCCAACCTGACCTTCGGCCCACCCGCTGTTAAAGCGTTCCGCCCGCATGTGAAAACAGTGATGGACGTGCACCTGATGATCACGCCTGTCGATCCCTATATTCAGGCATATGCGGACGCGGGTGCGGATATCCTGACCGCCCATGTCGAAGCCGGACCGCACACCCACCGCACCCTGCAGGCCATCCGCGCCGCTGGTATGAAGGCCGGTGTCGCGCTGAACCCCGGCACCCCGGCCGAGGCAGTCGAGGATCTGCTGGACCTGACCGACCTTGTCTGCGTCATGACCGTGAACCCCGGTTTCGGCGGCCAGAAGTTCATCGACATGACTAACAAGGTGCGCAAGCTGCGCCAGATGATCGGCGACCGCCCGGTGCATATCGAGATCGACGGCGGCGTTGATCCGCAGACCGCACCTCTGGTGGCGACCGCAGGTGCAGATGTTCTGGTCGCCGGGTCGGCCGTTTTCAAAGGCGGGTCGGTGTCCAATCCCGAAGTTTACGGTGAAAACATCCGCGCCGTTCGGGCCGCGGCTGAATCCGCGCTCTAAGGGATCTGCACTCTCGCCGTTTGCAGAAAGCGCGAGATTTCAAGCCCGAGGCTCGCTTCTATGGGAATCGCCAGGTCTGGCTGTTTCCGAAGTTCAGCGTTCAGATCGGGCATGTCCCAATCTATGACACGTGACGGCCCAAGCGCCGTCACGGTCACCGGCGCCGTAAAATCCTGATCTCCGCTCAGAAACGCCGTCCCGCCGAGGAAGCGCCCCTCACCCAGCGTGTCGACATGATTGCCATTCACTTCGACGCCGACTTCTCCGTCTACGATCAGCGACAGGCTCGGAACGGGCGCGCCCTGTGTCAATAGCTTTGTCCCGGCCGGGACGGTTTTCCAGACGCCCGACTTAAGCAGATTGTACGCGTCACGTTCGCTGAAATTGCGCAACGCGGTTTCGTACAGGTGCCGTTCTGTATCTGTAAATGGCACCGGTCGACGTTCCAACAACAGGCGTATGATCCAAAAGATGTTGATGCCCGTGAAGAACAGGTTCCACCCGATCGGAGCCCAAAGCGGCGTGCTTTGCAAATAGTAGTACGGCAACAGGATCAGCGCCCCGATCACCGTCAGCACCCGCAACCAGAAAATGTCTCGGACCGAATAGGAAATTAGGTAAAAGACATTCGCCGCATTCACCAACAGGTCCAAACCCACCATACTGTGCCTCGTCTAATTTGCGCACCGCATAGTGCGGTACGCTGTTAAGGGAGTATGGTGAGTTTAGACACGCCGTTACCCGGTATGGAAGGTTTCTGTGCAACTCCCGAACCGAGCGTCAAGTATCGGAAAAAGCGAAGGTCTACTTGGAATACAAACGCCGCTGGGGTGCATGCTTGTTCGAATGCTCCGAATAGCAGGCTGTCAGCTTAACCCTTTTGCCTGGACGTAATCCGCCTGCACCGCCTTCGACACCCTCTTCATCCAATATAGCCGTCTGCATGTCATCCAGATCTTTGCTGTGCAGGATGCGTGTGCCGTAATGTACGAACTGAAGCCCAAACATGGTTATCCCCATCTTCTGACCCCTTGGCGTATCAACCCGAGCGCAGTCGGGTTCTTGATGCGTTCAAGCGGATGTGATTGCAACATGAGAGCAAATGGCGTGGTTCAGATCCGGCACTCTTTGCCTCAAGGCATAAATGGGGTCGCTTCTTTTCCAAATGATGAAGACAGGATTAATCCGCAGGGTTGCGCATTGAAAAAGGGCGTCCCGAGGGACGCCCTTTCTTAGAGTACTCGCTTACGCGTCTTACTCGATGATTTTCGACACGACGCCGGCGCCGACGGTGCGGCCGCCTTCGCGGATGGCGAAACGCAGGCCGTCTTCCATCGCG
>NZ_JBQFZU010000012.1:0-142700 GCF_056542405.1 Ruegeria sp. AD11(2025)
GTAAGCCAGAAAAGATCAGACATGTTCACCGCTCGTTTTCGAACCGTGAATCACGCCGCTATACGGAAATCAATGGGTCCTGAGCCTAAGCTATGTTAGACGCGCGCGCAGCATTTCTGCCATCTGATCAACAACGTCGGGGCCTTCAAGTTTTTTGGGAGGGATTCGTACTGGAAAATCTGTGCCCGGGACGAGGGTATTTGAGGAAATATTGCACAAGCCCTCGCCGATTAGTTCATTCATAAAAGCCCTGTCTTCGTCTCCTAAAATGGGATTAAAGTGCTTGGAGACCAAACCTGCTAGGATGTCACAGAATTGTATTGAGCGGCTTTCTTTCGAGTCCATTGCATCGGTTGAAATGACGCGCAATGGGTACTCAACTAAGCTACCGTCACCAGCCCTTAGTGCAACTTCGGGATTTTTAGTATCCGTAATAACTTCCCACATATCTCGATCGCGCAAGAACGAAGACGATGCATCGTGTACTACGGCAAAATCCTCTGGATGATTTTGTCGCCAGTGCCCTATCACAGCAATCATAGTGCTTGTCTGCAAGTTGTTGGACGCTCTAAAATTTTCCAAATCGTTGTAACGCTCGAATAGCTCCGCGCCCAACGCCATTTGTTCAATGAAAAGCTTCACCGGTTCTTCAACGCTTGAAGCCACCAAACGGAGGCGGTACTGGAGTGTTGCAAGGGTTTCACGAGTTGGGTTGCGGCTGAACTCCTGGTAGAAAGTCAGAAGTGAATCCAGCAATTCTGGAGGAGCAAACTGTGTCAAGCCATAGTGAACATAGTTTGAATATTTCCAGCAGAATCCTTCGTCATAAAAGTCGTAGCCGGCGTCAGTAATCGCCGGTTCTACGAGGAAGTCCATGATCTTGGTTAGAACCGCGAAGCGCTTATTTGTTGCGTAACAAAAAGCTAGGTCTGATACTTCGTGGAGTTGGTTGCAAAACCGCCTAAGGCCATCCTTGTTTCGTGAGCGCCAGAGGTTTGTGAAATGATATTCGTCTCCTCGGTAGCGTGGAAACGAGCTACTAAGAACTTCACCTGCGCGTTCCTCCGAGATGTCTGCGCTCGCTATAGAGAATACGGGTTGATGCGGATCCAAAAGATTGTAGCCAGTGAAGCCAGATTCATCAAAAAATACTGTTCGTGTGGTCATTTATCGTAAGTCACCAGAGTTGGAAGCTAGCTTTAGTAGAAGTCAATTTGTCAGTAGTTTGCATTTTTCTTGGACGGTTCAAGCAGCTTTACGTCAAGTTTTGGGCGAAGTTCCACAAGGGACCTGAGCTCAAGAACCTGAGACTGCAATTGTGAGTAGGTTGAATCCTACGAGTTCTGATCCGGTGAAGACAAACGCATTTAAGAAATTATCTTTACTACCTCCATGCCAACTCAATCTCGTCCACAAGTAACTTTCAAATTAACTTTTCGCGTTATCAACATCGATAGCGAATGCACCTTTGCACACTGACTTTCATGGTTATCTTGTTCAAGCCCGCATTGCTAAGGATTCTACTTCTACTTGAAATGAGGATTCCTTAGACCGCAATGGGTCGAAGTGATGGTCAGCGCCATCCGACAACTGCTCCATAATGACCTCAAAACAAATTCAAACGGAGTGGATATTTGGAACAGGTTATCAAGCAGCTTGATCGCATCGAAGAACTGCTCTCAGCGCCACCGCGCGAGTACCTCAACATTGAGGCAGCATCCGACTTCATCGGGGTAAGCCGCCAGACACTGGACAAATGGCGCATGGAAGCCACTGGGCCCGCAGTCCATCGGGTCGGACGTCGCGTGTTGTACTCCATCAAAGATCTGCGCGCTTTCATGGAGGAACACCGGAAGGAACCACTCGCCAAGAAACGAGAGGTTAACTGAAATTTTGGGAGATTGGGGTGAGCGCCGAAAGCGTTAGTCCCTTACCTTGCCATTCATGTCTTTGATTCATAACAGATAAACCATGTTCCGACCGCGCAAGCTAGTTTTCCAAGTGTTTATATACCCGGCGGCATCCGGTGGCGTACTGCTTCGCTGTCGAAAGCTACGATCTTTTTCGATGAACGAATCGGCCCGTCGCACCTTGGGGGCGCAACGGACCAGATGAACAGGAAAAACACGTACCCGTTTCGGAGGCGAACACATGCTTGATAGCTATTCTGACGCGATACACGTCGTCGCGGAACCCACATTTAGAGACCACGTTCCCCGACAATCGACCTTTGATGGATCGGCAGTTATCAGACACTTTGTGGTATCAAATCGTGGTGGCCATTCCAAGTGTCGACAGCCACGCGTCTCAAACACCCAGAGGGTCGGACAATGGTTGCATGTAAGACTTTCTGAGGCCTTGGCCAAAACCTGCTCGCCAACTCCAATCTTCAAGGGGTGCCGCCGTGGCTGAGATCAAACCTGATGTAAGCCAGACTATCCCGCTTCACGAAGCGGGCTATGACTTGATCCCCGTGAATCGGTGGAATCGGAAAGCGAAAGACAAGGCCGGCAATATCCGCAATCTTGGTAAAGTGCCGGTGCAAAAGGACTGGACAAATCGCCCGTGCGACAACGCTGGAACTCTTTCCCGAATGGACAGAGGAGAGGGAAACACAGGAGTGAGGCTCAGAGCCGAGGACCTTGTGATCGACTACGATCCACGTCATGACAGCGGCCAATGGGGCGACTCTGACTACGTTGAGTTCATGTTGCAAAATGGTCTTGATCCCACTGATTGGCCCACAGTGCAGACTGGCTCAGGCGGTCTACATCTCTACCTAAGAAAGCCCACCAATCTGCCGATTGTAGACCGTCTAAAGGACTTTCCTGGCATCGAGTTCAAATCACTGGGTCGCCAGGTAGTCGCACCCGGATCAATCCACCCCGAAGGCAAGATGTACCGATGGATCGAACTCCCGGAAGACATGTGGCTCGATGGTGTCCCAATGGCGCCTCAGTCATTGCTGGATGCTGCCCAGAGGTCGTTAACTAAAGAGGTACCTGGTACGAATTCTGGCTTGCATACGGCTGATGAAGTTGCCGAAATGTTAGAGGCCTTAGACTCCGAGGCCTTTCGGGATCAATCGGACTGGCTCGAAATCATGATGGCTTGCCATCACGCCACTGGAGGAAGTGGTCGCGACGTGTTCGTTGCTTGGTCGACCTCGGATCCAATCTACGCGGGCCACGAGGCTGAGATCGGTGCTCGCTGGGACAGCCTTGATACTGAAAAGGCAGGTGGCATTACCTACCGTACCTTGTACAAGGCGCTGTGCGACATCGGCCGCGCCGATGTCATACCCTGCACCGACCCAAGTGACGACTTCGATGAGGTTGAAAACGTTCTGGACCTGCAGGAAAACTCCAGTGGAGGTTCCTCTCGAATAGCGATCAGAGTCGGGCGTGGCCGACTTGTCGACAATGTGGACGCAGGCATCCAAGCCCTACGACGGGAATTATCTGACGTAGTCCTGCAAAGGGGAGGACATATTGTCCGACCACTTAGGCTTGATGAGGCTGTGGATGGACCAGTGAGGCATACGCGCGGCGCACTAATCTTGACCGAAGTTACAGAACACTGGCTTACATACCAACTTGCGAGAAGTGCTGACTGGTTCCAACAAGAAAAGGGTGGCAAAACCCGCCGTGCCGATCCACCAACCAAGGTGGCAAGGACAATAGCGGCGCTTTCGGGCGACTGGCCGTTCGACGTGGTAAAAACGGTAGCATCCTGTCCCATTGTAAATGCTTCGACCGGCGTGATTTCAGATCGTCCGGGGATGAATGCCGAATCTGGGGTACTCTGCTCCTTTGAAGACGGAGACTTTGAGCCAATCCGCAACGATCTAGACCGTGATGCCGCAATGGAGTTGATGTCACGGGTCATGGACGAACTGTTCGGTATGTTCCCATTCAATGGAGAGGCCTCGCGGGCGGTAGCCGCTTCGGCACTTCTCTGTGCCATATCGCGCCCAACCATGGCGACGTGTCCTGCGCACGCCTTCGACGCGGCCGCGGCCGGGACCGGTAAGTCCAAAATGGTCGACACTGTCGCTGTCATTGCCACAGGTGTAACCGCTTCTGCGCAGACCTGGGCACATAATGAAGACGAGAACGAGAAGCGTATCGGGGCATTCCTGCTGTCGGCTGCACCGATCTTCATGGTGGACAACATGGACGCAAAACGCGGCGATGTACTGTGCGGTACGACGTTCTGCTCTATGCTAACCCAGGAGAGCGTCTCAGTGAGGGTGCTAGGTCAGAGTACTAAGCGTGAATTGCCCACCCGGACCCTCGTCATGCCGACCGGCAACAATCTGGAGGTCAAGGGGGACGCCTGTCGCAGAGTGGTAAAGTGCCGATTGGATGCAAAGATGGAGCACCCAGAGACCAGGAATTTCGAATTCGATCCAGTTAAGAGGGCGGCAGAACGCAGAGGGCGCATTGTGTCCGACCTCTGTTCTGTACTTGCATCGTACATTAAGGCCCGAAGGCCGACAGACCCTGATCCGCTGGGTTCTTTCGAAGACTGGACGGCAGTGAGGGGTGCATTGCTCTGGTGCGGTTTTGAGGATCCGGCAATGACGATTGCCGAGGTTAAAGCGGGTGACCGGGAACGCGATGACGAACTTGAGGCACTTGAGCTAATCCATCAGATAACCAAAGGTGAATGGACCACGGTGCGGGAACTTATTGAGGAGGTTCGTCGCCTTTCAGCTTCTGAGGACTTGGACACCGCATCATTCGAAGCACTCATCGGCTACAACCTCGACAGTCCGAAGAAGGCGAGTACCGCACTCAGGTCCATGGCCGATGTCGTAAGAGGGCCATTTCAATTTCAAGTCAACTCGACCGGCAGGATCAAGAAAATTAGGGTGGTCAAATCGGATTAGGAATGTCGCCGTATGACTAGTCACGACATTTGTTGTCAACTCTGGCAAATTTGACGCTACACACGATGTGCGCTGCTCAGCATGGCGTCAATTCTGTGAGGCAATGCCATCGTGGTCACGACTTGTTATGCGCCTTTTTTCTTTTTCCTAGTGTCTGCAATCCTTGGCCGAGGAGAGAACTTCTCATCCCATGTGCAACGTTGGCATCGTCGGCTAGAAACACTTGGCATACCTGTTCGAGACGGATGAGACGAACCGGCAAAATTTATTTCGCCGAGGACCTACGGACACCGGATCCCTCGTCCCGTCTGGGGCACCAAAAAGCCCAACCGAAACAAGGCCCTGCATGTGGCCGAATTCCAGGCCCTGCCGTGGGCCCGAAACAGGTGAGCCATGGGAAACGCAGCGATACAGATCAGGCCCGCCGCAAGGGCCGATGCGCCGAGCCGATATCGGACGCGCTCCGAGATACCTTCGGACGTTGACGAGCGGTTCCTGTCGGCGCTGTCCGAGTTCGGCCAGGTCACCTATGCTGCGAACGTCTCCGGCATGGCGCGGCGGTCGCTGTACGAACGGCGGCGACGTGACGCCGACTTCGCGGCCAGATGGGACGAGGCGATCGATACCTTCGAGGAGACGCTGACGCAGAGGGTGATCGCCACGGCGCTCCACATGGGCACCGGTCGCTGGGTCCCCGCCATAGACCCCGAAACGGGAGAAGCGGAACTTGACGAGGACTTCGAGTCCGTGATGCGGTTCGACTGTTCGAACGTGGACCCGAGGATCGCGGTCCGCCTCATCGGCCTTAGGATTAGCGGCGTGAACGAGACGGCGACAGTCGCCATCCAGAACAACATCATGGCCCCGTCCGCGCCCGAGCTGATCTCGGGACCACCG
The DNA here is from genome assembly GCF_056542405.1 of Ruegeria sp. AD11(2025). NCBI lineage: Bacteria > Pseudomonadati > Pseudomonadota > Alphaproteobacteria > Rhodobacterales > Roseobacteraceae > Ruegeria > Ruegeria sp. AD11(2025). The sequence continues at coordinate 5,792 of NZ_JBQFZU010000012.1, forward strand.
ATAGACGTGGACGCGATACTCGCCGAATACGAGGATCTGGGCACCGATGTCGAATAGAGTCGCAGATCAGGGACACGCGGTATGGGTCGAGGTGCTGTTCGATGATGGTACTGTACTGCTCCCGGACAAGGACCTGACCTGCAGGGCCGCAGCGGACGCTCAGAGCCTGTTCGACGAGATCGATGGATCCGAACCCAAGCTGCCCTACCGAGACGCGGCGGCCCGACTGGCTCAGGCCCGCCGCGTTGCCGCCGACGGCTCGCTTACTGTAGCGGATCGCCGCCGCCTCCTCGCACACGTGGCGGACACGCCGGTTCTATCGACCCCTGAGGTCCATGCGATCATCTCAGTCGAGTTCGTCGAGCCGCCGGACTGGCAGGTCGTCGAGGCAATGGCTGACGACGCCTGGCTGGACAGCGCGCCCTCTCCGCTACTGACTGCCACGACCACTCGGACCGACGAGGGCGCTGCCGTTGGATGTTGTGCCGCTCGGTTCGCAGATGAGACCCAGCGTGAACAGGCCGTTCGATGTATAGCCAGCGATCATCGCCTCTCGTCCAGCCAGCGGCGCACGATCTGTGAGCGTATTGCCAGGACACCCGTGGTCGCTTCCTGAAGCAATTGGCTGCTCGGGTCGAACTGCTGGTCTACATCCCGCGACAACAGCCAGCACAGTGAGTGCATGCTAAGAGGAGGCTAACAAGATGTTCGAACAGGCCAGAGGCTTAATTCTGCGTGATAGGAACGCGGCGCGAGAAGCGCTGCTTAAGGAGATGGCCGAGGACGAGCGCCGATCGCTCGAGGCGGAGCTCGACGCCATAGAGCGTGAGGAGGCCGACCGGGTCGAGCGCGAAAAAGCGCGGGCGCGAGAGGTAGAGGCACTCACGGACGCCCGGAAAAAACTCACGGATGCCAGAAATTGCCAGCACAAGTGGGCCGATTCATTCGACCAGGCGCTGTCAGATGCCTGCAAAGCATTTGAGGCGCTCGAGGAACTTTCGGTGGAGGTCGTGAGACTCGAAAAGCTCACGGGCGACGGCAGCGGCAAGAGACCAGTGATCGTCGGTCACGCGAGAACCGGAGCGCTGGTCGCGGCCTTCTGGGATCGCGCGCGCCCGCTCGCGAAACGGATCGGCCTTCGTCCGGTGGCGGGTACGAACAAAAGCATAAAACCCCTCGCATCGATTTACCCCGCAGATAGGCGTTGAGTGCCGGTTCGAAAAGCGCGGAGGCAATTTCGCGTTTGGGCGCCGATAGCCACTTTTCAGCTATTCACTCCAAAATACCCCGAAACCATACGAAATCGAGGAGAGAACGTGACTAAGGACATCCAACTACAAACCAGAGGACAGGTCATGGAGTGCCTGAACAAAGCGGCGCGGACGGTAGCCGTCGATTCCAATCGGAAGCTGGATCGCCTTGCAGCGGCCCGCGCTGATAACACCGGAGAGCCCTATCTGAAAGCTTACGAGGCCGTCTGCGAGGCGCATCCTGAGCTTACGGAACATGCGCTCGGAGGCACCGCTGGCTTCCAGCCCGAACAGCTGCCCCTGAGCCACGAGGATATTGAGTTCGATCTGGCCGTCAGGAATAGCGATGAGACGAGAGCCCTAAAAGCTGGGCTCAACGCTAAGACCGCGGACCGGGAGACGATGCGACGGGCGCAGGAGGAGCAGGTCCGCAGCGCGAGGAGTGGTCGCCTGTTGAGCCTTCCGGACGCCATCGAGATCGTTCGAGGCAAACACACCTAGAGACGTATTTGCGGGGTGCAGGGCACGTCCCTGCTGCGGCCTCCTCCCGCATCATGACCGACCCGCGACGACGTGGCCCCGGCGTTTAACCGTGCGCCGGGGCAATTACCTCCAGTGGATGGTGTCAGCCGTCGTCCTGCAACACGGATACTACCGCCTCCGTCAGTGATGCGATGGTCAAGTGCCGGAATGGTACGTACTTGTCTCTCGAACCTTCGGCGATGCTCGGAGCCAGGGCGAACTTGTTGGGCCTGTCGGTCGCAATGGACGGTATCTCGGCCATGCGCATGAGCCAGGACATGGCTATCTCCAACGTTTCCTTCTTCACCACGACGCATATCAAGACGCCCGACTTGCCACTGCCAAAAGTGGTCTTCTGTACATCGAATTGGACGGTCCTGACCGGTTTCTCTGAGTCGAGGAGCCATGCCTTAACCTGGATGGGGAGCGCGCGGCCGCTCTCCTTGTCCAGGACAACGAGATCGATGCCGTGGTCGTCCGATAGCGGCTCGAACGGTGATAGGCGCCCTGAGGATTGTGACATCAGCGCCGTCGCCACGTGGAGTTCCGCGATCTTGCCCCTCTGGGTCGAGGTCAACCCGCCGTTCCGTCCCACACCCTATCCTGTTTTGGGATAATTTCTTTTCGGGATTACCGCGACCTGTACGGGCAGTCAAATGGAACGTGCGGGTGGCCAAGAGCATCTACGACGACGAGTACAGGTCGCTCATCAAGCGACTGCGCGATCATCGCAAATTAGTCGGCATGACCCAGCAGGCGCTCGCTGACGCCTTAGGGAAGCCGCAGTCCTTCGTTGCTAAGGTTGAGGGTTGCGAGCGACGTCTTGACGTCATCGAGTTCAAGCACTGGTGTGAAGCACTTGGAGTAGATGCTGTCGAAATTCTAACCAGTTAGAACATTGGGCAATTTGCAAGCTAAGTGACTTGAAACCTTGAATCTGCCGAGAAGTGCCACACAGAAAACAGGTTCACTGTCGGAATTTGCAGACAAGAACAGAAACAACAATTCTGTCGTTTTACGTCCACGGAACGATGAGGAGCCTAAGCGGGAATTTTTTCAATTTGTTAAATTTGACAAACATAATGACGTGGTAGCAGCCATTCTCATATGACTTCAGAGCAACCAATATCTTTATCTTGACCTTACGAGATATTGCCTTGATATTCCTCCAAAATCAATAACTTGGTGAGAATAGTGAGCGATCAATCTGACAGCCAAAGAAACCTTGAAACCCTAATTGTGGCGCTGAAAAAGTTGACGCCGATCCAGATTGAAGTTTTGAGGAGCATCGTCGAAAAGTTTGCAGAAGGACAGGAACACGAACACCTGCTTACAGACTTTCTGGACCCCAGCGCGTTCGAATACTTTTCCACGCGTCTTGCAGCTCACCATGCATCGAGTGCTGTCCCGCTAAAGAAGGAGAATTTCGAACACATCCTGGAACAATCATTTCTCCGAACCGGGCATTATGCCAAAAGAACAGAGGACATGACACACCGGGGTGCTGATCTAGAAGTGGACGGTCACTTTCACTCTCTAAAAACCGAAGCAGCCAAGGGGCTTAACACAAAGTCCATCACTATTTCAAAACTGATGGAAGCTCGCTGGATCCGGGACCTTGAGAGTCGTGCAGACGCCCCAGATCAAGTGCGCCAACGCGTGCTCTCGCATTTGAAAGAGTACGAGCGAATCTTCATCCTTCGAAGTTACGGCGATGAGCAGAAAGTGCGATATGATCTACGAGAGATCCCTAAAGACGTTTTGGCTATGGTTGAGCATCTCACCGTAGACGACTTTAAAGAACTTTCAGCAGCGGGCGGAACTGGCGCCAATGTAATGTTGAACGGCCGCAAAGCTTTCCGGATTGTCTTGGATGGTAGTGTTGAGAAAGTGACCATCTCGGGTCTTGATGTTGAATTGTGCCCACTTCATGCATGGTGGGAACTCAACAGACCTGGTTAGATCGCCATTCTCAGTTGATTGGGCATAGCACCCCGACCGTTGGCATCTTCATAAATTGATTTCGCGATCTTTGAAGCAATCATCGGAGGCACTGCGTCGCCAATCTGCCGGTATTTGAAGGATAGTGAACCTTCGAAGTAATAGTTGGACGGAAAGCCTTGAAGGAGAGACATTTCTCGGACCGACAATAGTCGGTCCTGTTCAGGGTGGCTGTAGCGGCCATTTCCGGGATGGCTGCACTCGCGTGTGATAGTTGGAGCGGGCCTGTCCCACGCAAGTCGACCGTACACGTCGGGGAATGAGCCTGGTTTTTCAACATTCATACTCGGGATACGCAAATGTGCTTGATCTTCCGTCAAATCAATCCAGCTTCCCCCATCCTTCGGAATTGCCTGCATCCGTTCGAGCGAGCGACCACTGATACGTGGGCAAACGTGCATTGGGTCTTCTGAGTGGGTTTCGCCAGCGGCAAGCGCAGGAAGATGCCCAATCGTGTCCCGCACAGAACGCAAGCTAGTCTCAGGTATTTGTAGATGAAAGTTGCCATCCAGCTTTGCCACGATGAGTGACCTAATACGGCTTTGGGGCAAGCCAAATTTCTTAAGGTCGTGTATCTCGGCGAAGACGTCATATCCCAGATCCGAAAGATCTCTGTGTAATGCATAGAAGTGATGCTTGTGACGGCCTCGCAATAGTTCTTTGACATTCTCTATCACAATGTATCGCGGGCGCCAGGCCGCGGCAAAGACAGCCGCTCTTTCTACCAACTTATTCCGTCTATCGTCGTGGATATGATTGCGGCTTTGTTTCTGACTAAATCCAGTGCAAGGAGCACAAGAAATGAGTACGTCTACGTCGCTCGGGCCAAATCCGAAGTGAGTCGCGACGTCATCAGGCCCGGTATCGGCTAGATCGGCCGACATCGGTCGAAGACCCAAGTTTCGTTCGTATGTGTCGTTGCAAAATGTAGCTCCGATCCCGTGGCTAGGCTTCGCAACCTCAAGATCAACGGCACCGATTGTTCTAAAGCCTTGGCTAACAAAACCGGAGGACATTCCGCCGCCGCAGGAAAAAAGATCGACTATATTCACAAGCCCTCCGAGAATTCCATATCTTGCGCTGCATATGTTACTGTGACACAAGATAACACGGGTTAGCTGGCACTGGAACGCCTGATTTTAGTACAATATCAATTGATGGATGCCGTATTTTAATGTCTTATGATGCGCGGATTGCTGCCTTCAGAGCAGACATCGGATCGCTAAACAATGCATCTATGCTCGACCGTTGGTACTACTCAGGTGACTGTGCTGGCTTAGAACATCAAGCCGAAGCTCAGCTTCGACGAGAAGTCTCAGATCAGTTTTCCGTTTCAATACGAGACATTCTGATAGTGGGTTCAGCGCGACTGGGTTTCACCATAGTTCAAAAACCGCAGCGACCTACGTTTTCCCACTTCGGAAACTCGGACATTGATGTGGCAATCATTTCCAAGACTCTCTTCAACAAATATTGGCAGCTCGCTTTGAGTCATTGGGAAGACCACAGCGATTGGAGAAAGGCCGAGCAGTTTCGCCTCTATTTATTCCGCGGTTGGCTTCGACCTGACATGCTGCCAACAGGGTCAGGTTTTGCGGCTTCGGACGAATGGTTCGACTTTTTTCGCAGGCTACAGGCATCTGGACTGTACGGGGGATATAAGATCAACGCAGGTATCTACTATGATGAAACGTTTCTCGAGAGGTACATCCATTCGTCTTTAGACAAATGCCGGCGTTTTATTGAGGATAAGATATGAGAACAGCACCAGAAAGCAGAAAAATCTCAGCGGTATTAAAGGCGCTCCGTGAAGGTAGCCTTCAACCTTCGCCGGATTTTCAAAGACGAGCAGTTTGGACCAACAAGGACAAAATTGCATTTATCGAAACAATACTCCTCGGCTACCCATTTCCCGAGATCTACGTTGCATCCGGTGACGTCGATACCCAGACCGGAGACGCGACGGAGCTCTTGGTAGACGGCCAGCAAAGGCTTAGGACGATAGATGAGTACTTCAGAGGGGTTAAACCGTTTGCTCGGACGCAGTCAATTACCAGATATAAACAGCTTGAAGACGATCAGAAAAAAGATTTCCTGAACTACGACGTTTCAGTGCGTAACCTTGGAATTATTGGCCTGGATGAAGTGCGGGAGGTCTTCCAGCGTATGAATGCGACTTCGTATGACCTTAATGATATGGAACGCTTCAATGCTGCTTACATAGGAGAATTTAAGCAGTTTTGTGAACGAATTGCGGTCGATGACTTTTTGGCTGAGCATAGAATTTTTAGTGCCGCCGACATAAGACGAATGAAAGACGTATCGTTCATTGCATCACTCGCAACGACTATGCTCTCAGACTATTTCCATCGCGACGACGAAGTCGAAGATTACCTTGAGCGATATGATGAACAATTTGATGAGGCTCCAGCTTTAGAATCCCGATTTTTAGCAACGTTTTCCTGCATCGCTGAGATGGGGTTTGAGCAAGACAGCCGCGCATGGCGTAAAGCGGACTTTTATACGCTATTTATTGAAGTCGACCGTATTTTACACCGAGAGAGTCAATCGCTGGACGCTGTGGCAGCAGGTACCCGACTCGCAGCATTTTTCCAATCAGTTAATGACCTACGGGGCAGTGATGAAGCACACACTGGCGCTGCCGGAGAATACTTGGGCGCGACTCTGCAATCTACGAATGATAGAGCTGTGCGAGCAACAAGAGGGAGAATTCTTAGGGAGATCATTTTAGCTGAAAGCTAGCGTTGGTACCCGCGGCCGGACTCGAACCGGCACGGCCTTCCGGCCCAGAGATTTTAAGTCTCTTGTGTCTACCATTCCACCACGCGGGCAAGCATGTCGGGCCTATTTCGGGCCTGAAAATCTCCATACGACCACAAGGCCATGAATACAATGCGCTTTACGGGCGGAAGCGAAGGATTTTAAGTCTCTTGTGTCTACCATTCCACCACGCGGGCAAGCGTGTCGGGCCTATTTCGGGCCTGAAAAACTCCATACGGCCACAAGGCTATGAATACAATGCACTTTACGGGCGGAAACGAAGGATTTTTAGCCCCTTGCGTTTACCAGTTTCACCACATCCGCGCGACACCGAGATTTCACGGATGGTGACGCCTGGAACTCATACCGCCAACTATACTGATTGAAAAGCCGCTTAGCTGGCCTTTACGAGGAGAAACTGTCTAACGCTCTTCTTGCGACTGGAAAATATGAGCACGCGCTTCTTCGGATCCGTCTTTGGGAGGAAGAGCAGAGGTGAGAAGTTTTTCGACGGTTGCGACGGGATACGCCTGCCTTGGGGACGTGAAAGTTGACCGCCTTCATCAGAGCCGCAGAGGCAGCCGCAGGGCCTTCGTCACGACCGTAAGAGGGGAACAGTGGTATCCGCTTTGCGCCCTTTCTATATGGGCCCTGATGGAATCCCTGAGGCTGTCTGAGGTGCTTTTCTGGCTTGAAGCCTAGCCTTCACCAGCCACTCACGTACCTGTTCAGTCCTCTCATCACCCCCATAAACACTTGCCCCTTCACCATATTCTCACCTCTGTGAGTTAGAGGTGCCCTCATTTGTGTCCTAATTTCCGGGCTGATAACCCAATGAAATAAGGAAAAAAGGCTCTGAGGTGTTGAAGTGGTGCCCCCACACGGACTCGAACCGCGGACCTACTGATTACAAATCAGTTGCTCTACCAGCTGAGCTATAGGGGCACTTGGTGTCGATTACTTTCTCTTGTTGTGGACTGCAAGCCCATATTTTTATCTGAACTTAGGGATTGGCAGTTTTCCTGACTGCGCAAAGATCCTTCTGCGCAAACTGGCTTTGGTTTGACTGTTCTGGTCCCAGACGGTAACCCGGCAAGCGGGGCAAAAAGCAAGGACAAGAACCTAAAATGCAGATTGCTATCCACGCAGGCGTAGCTCTTACCGACGAGGGTCGGGTGTTAACCTCGTTGACAAAAAACGCATCCGCTTTGGCAACACAAGGCGTGGCTTTTTTTGGTCCGCGACGATACAAACGCGTGTTCAAACCAGCATTTGACGGGTTCGAAGTCGCCCCTACCGAGTTCTCGATCCAGAAGAAAATCAATGGCATTTTGCCCAGTGGTGGGGGCACCCGACGTGCAATCTACACCAGCGCCAGTTTTGCAGGTGAACCTGAGTCAGCGCTGCGGGATGGGCATTTGTACCCTTTCGCAGGCCGCAGAATGGCATTGCTGGAACAGGGCTTCCACGACCACGAGGTTGAGCTCTTCATGGGACTTAGAAATCCGGGCAGCTTCGTCCCAAAACTGCTGATGTCACTGCCAGAGGAAGCACGCACCGACGCAATTCGGGATACTGATCTGAGCTGCCTAAGCTGGATTGGCATGATTGAAGACATCCGGGATCTTGCACCCAGTGTTCAGATTACTTTGTGGAGCAACGAAGACACCCCCTTTATCTGGGGTGACATCATTCGCGCTTTGGCTGACCTTGATGAAGACACGCCCTTGCAGGATGAGCACGAATTGTTGCTTTCTTTGCTGGATGAAGCCGGTCAGAACGAAGTCCTCACGCTGACCGATCAGGATGCGGGGCAAAGCAAGGCGAGCCTGCACGAACACATGGCTCGTATATTCGACAATCACGCGCAACCGGAAGAAATCGAAGAAGAACTGGACCTGCCCGGGTGGAGCACCGAAATCGTAGACGCATTTTCGGAACTTTATGAACAGGATCTAGAACGGCTTGGCGCAATTCCCGGAGTTCGGGTTCTGCAACCCTGATCGCGCTTTTGGGGGCACCGGCGTTCTGAAGCCGTCACTGTGCGGACATCCGACTTGAGGCCTTACCTGTATCACGCACGACCGACAGAAATCTCGAAGCAATCCGCGCCTACTTCAAGGCCGCCGCGGCCAGAAGAAGAAATCCTGTGGCGCGTGCCCCGGATCAACGCAATCCCTGCGGGGCACACATGTTTCGAACGTCTGAAGGTTACCGTCAGGCGAGCTTCAGCTCATGCCCAACGCTTCTTTATACATTTCCAGCACGGCCTCTTCCTCGGCGATATCGTCTTTGTCGCGTTTACGCAGAGCGATCACCTTGCGCATGACCTTGGTATCGTAGCCTCGGGCTTTGGCCTCGGCCATCACCTCTTTTTGCTGTTCCGCCAGATCCTTCTTTTCCGCATCCAGTCGCTCGAACCGTTCGATGAACTGGCGCAGCTCGCCTGCGGTTACGCGATAGTTGGCAGAGGCCTGATCTTCGGTCATGTCATCCATTTACGTCTCTCCCAGAGGTAGATTTCTGTTGCTATGCAGCGGGCAATATGCCGGATACATCGCTGCCGCCCGCGCCGCAAGCGCCCAATCGCAGGCGGGCTTGTGTGAGCGGGGGTTCTCGGCTAAGCGCAAGTGAACGTGACAAGCAAATGTGGGGAACCATGTTCGAATTCATCACCTGGGGCGGCGCCGCCCTGTCGCTTGCCGGGCTTGTGGGCCTAGTCTGGTGTATTGGACACGTGATGAAAGCGCGCAAATCCGGCCTCTCGGACGAAGAACTGCGCGCTGTTGTTCAGGGTGTTCTGCCGTGGAATCTGGCTTCGTTATTTCTGTCAGTGATTGGCTTGATGGTGGTAATCCTGGGGATTTCCTTTGGCTAACCGACCAGCTTAGACTGGCAGGTTATCAAAGCGCGCCTCCATGGCATCTTCACACAGGGCTGCATCCAGTTGCCGCAAGCGCGATGGTATATGTATACCTTCCTGACGCATCCGTTCGATCACCTTGGTTACACTTGGCTGAAGGGCAAGTCGCGTATCCAGACACGCGCCGTTGAGTTTTTTTTCAAGTTGCTCAGCTTCTGAATATAAATTGATTGACGACATCTCCATCCTCCCAAATGTCTTCATTTACTCCGATTTATGTGACCATTTTAAGACCCGCCCAGATTACCAAAAAATAGCGCGGGAATCCGCCGATGAGCCCTGCCGTTCCGGTTGTCCAAAAGCGAATTGACTAGATTTTACTCATACTGAGACTTCCTTGCCTTGACCAGCATCAAATTACGCATGTTGATTATAATATATTCCATAATTAATATATGAAATAACTACACCGGTGGAGGGCTACATGACACCCATTGTGAAAGCGTTTTTCGACCCCGAGACCTTTACGGTTTCCTACCTCGCGCAAGAACCCGAAGGCCTTTCCTGCGCGGTTATCGACAGTGTTTTGGATTTCGACCACGCCTCGGGCCGCACCAGCACGCGCTCGGCCGATCAGATCATTAACCATGTGCGGAAGAACAATCTGCGGGTCGATTGGATATTGGAAAGCCACGTCCACGCCGATCATCTGTCAGCGGCCCCCTATTTGCAGCAGGAACTGGGCGGTAAAATCGGTATCGGTGACCAGATCGTCACCATTCAGGAAACCTTCGGCAAGATCTTCAACGAAGGCACCGAGTTTCAGCGCGACGGTAGCCAGTTCGACGCCCTTTTTCGCGAAGGCGACAGTTTTCACGTTGGGCAGATGCGCGGTGACGTGCTGCACACGCCCGGTCATACACCGGCTTGTCTGACCTATGTGATCGGCGATGCAGCTTTTGTCGGCGACACCCTTTTCATGCCGGACTTCGGCACGGCGCGCTGCGACTTTCCCGGTGGGTCTTCTGCAACGCTGTATGACTCGATCCAGAAAATTCTGGCGCTGCCGGATGAAACGCGGGTTTTTGTCGGGCATGACTACAAAGCACCCGGGCGTGATGAATATGCCTGGGAAACAACAGTCGGCGAGCAGAAGGCGCTGAATGTCCACATTGGCCAAGGCCGCTCGATCGAGGAATTTGTCGAGATGCGCGACGCCCGGGACGCGACGCTGGCCATGCCGCGCCTGATCCTGCCATCTCTGCAGGTCAACATGCGCGCAGGGCAAATGCCTCCGGCGGATGAACACGGCGACGTGTTTCTGAAGCTTCCCCTGAACAAACTCTGAAATACTGGCCGCAGCACAGCAAAGGACACGAAATGCTTACAGACTGGATATGGGGCCTTGGCGGAGGCCTTCTTATTGGGCTTGGTGCCGCCGTTTACCTGCTGGGCAACGGGCGCGTCATGGGGGCCAGCGGAATTTTGGGAGGGTTGCTCGACAACAGCGACCGGTCGCTGGAAAGGCTGGGTTTTCTGGCAGGCGTGATCGGAATGCCCCTGTTGCTGCGCCCCCTGCTCTCTCCGGCACCCGAGACACATCTGACCAGTAATATCGCCGTGGTGATCCTCGCCGGTCTGCTTGTGGGGGCCGGAACGCGCATCGCCAACGGATGCACGTCCGGTCACGGCGTCTGCGGGATATCGCGCTTCTCGCTGCGCGGCATCGTCGCCACCCTGATCTATATCGGGGCCGGAGTCGTGACGATTACCTTGTTCCGCCATGTTTGGGGGGTGATCTGATGCGCGCACTGATTTCCCTTCTTTCAGGATCACTTTTCGGCGCAGGTCTGCTGCTGTCCGGTATGACCGACACGACCAAAGTACAAGGCTGGCTGGATTTTTTCGGGCACTGGGATCCAACGCTTGCCTTCGTGATGGGCGGAGCAATCCTGCCAATGCTGATTGCGTGGCGATTGACGACCCATCGACGCCCCCTAGCAGGCGGACAATTTCCGCAACCCGCCACACCAGAACTGGACCGCCGTCTAATCCTGGGTTCAGTGCTGTTCGGGATGGGCTGGGCGCTGGCGGGACTATGCCCCGGGCCTGCCCTTGCATCGCTCAGCTTTGGTGGCGTTGGTGGTGCCGTCTTTCTGATTGCCATGCTCGCGGGAATGTACGCGGCACCAACTCTGAGCGCGCAACTGGACAGAGTCGCAAAGGCGGCCTAATCAATTGCCATGGAGATTCGCCCGATTACCCCCCGCTACGCCGTCTCGCCGCAAATCACGGTCGAGGACGTTCCAGCCATTGCTGAAGCTGGCTTTGTCAAAGTGATCTGCAACCGGCCCAATGTCGAAGTTCCGGTGAATATGCAATCGGATGCGATCGGTGAAGCAGTACGTGCCGCCGGACTGGAGTACGAAGTTCTGGAGCTGACCCACCAGACCATGACACCCGCGAATGTAGCCCTGCAACGCGAGCTGGCCGAAAGCTGCAACGGGCCGGTTCTGGCCTATTGCGCCTCGGGCACACGGTGTTCTGTGGTTTGGGCCCTGGGTCAGTGTGATCGGATGAGCACCGACGACATTCTGGATGCCACCACCAAAGCGGGTTACGCACTAGAAAACCTGCGCCCGACCCTTGACCAAATTCGCGGCGTAACCGGTTGATTTAACTACGACCGCCTGAATCTGTGTCCGATTGCTTCAGGCCGGCAAGTTGCGATATCTCGGCCACCATCCGGTCTGAATCGGTGAAATTTAGGTTGGACTTGAAATCGACTGTTTCCCCTGGATCGAACGTAGTCGGTATTTGCGATAGTTCCGTTGGCGCGGGCAGGTCTGGATCAGGTCGCGGCGTTGTGGTCGAGCGAGCCTCAAGAAATTCGTCAGCCTCAGATTGGGTTAACGCCGCCAGCGGCGCATATTCGTTCAGTCGTACCGCGCGCATCCCTCCGCATTGCCCCAACCGGCCAATTGCAGCACGGTTGCGATCAATTGTCAGGACTTCTGCACGATCCAGCCTTGCCCCTCTCAGCGGCAGAACGTCCCCCAATTTGAGGTGAGACAGAGATGCCAGAGGCAGCGACATGCGGCAGATCACCGTGTTCAGTTCGGCCCGCAATACCCCCGACGCATTTTCAAGATTTGGGCCCGTGCCGCCTTGCGTAACTTCGCCGGAATCCTCTGCGGTTCGGTCCGACAGGATCACGGAAATCTGCCCTTGCCGCAAACCACCACCCAGTTCGACGGTCAGGTCAAACACCCGATACGCGTCTTCGACCATGGCCAGCGACAACGTGCGCAAATCAGCAAGACGGGCGGCAAATTCAAACCCCGACAAGCTGGATTGATCCAACTGTGCTTCAACCAAATCGACTGCGCGCGCCAAAGCATCTTCGATAAAAGGTGCCACCATTGCCCCATCCGTGTGCGTGAACGCGCGGGGCGAGGGTGCGTCCGCCATCACCTCGCCAATGGTTTGCACCTGAACGATGGCCGAAACCGCACCCAGATCCATGCAGACGGCCGCAGACATCCCGTCACCGTCGACAAACTGCAACAGCAGCCAGTCTTCCCCAACCTGTTCCGTCAACACATCCGACGTTCGGTGGTATTGTCTGGCGCCGATCACGACCATGGGCAGCTGCAATCGGTCCCCGGCGGCCCGGGCAAAGGCTAACCGCAGCGCCCGCAGGATCGAACGCGGCTTGTCACCTTGTTCTTCCTGCCCCACTGAAAGCTTGCGCGCCAATGCTGCGCTGACCGTTTGCGTCATGCCCCAAAACCGCTGTTGGTTGCTGTATCCGACATTCGGTCTAACCCGGTTCAGGTTACGAATGTCTTTACATCCGTGTCACTGCGCCGCCTGTTGATAGGCTATTGGCAGTCTGACACGAAACGCCGCCCCGCCCTGCCCCGGCAGATAAGTGACTTCTCCGCCCAAACGCTGCATGATCTCACGGCAGATCGCCAGGCCCAACCCGGCCCCGCCAGCCTTGTCGACGCCCACGCGGGCGAATTTCTCGAACACCATGGAGCGGGCCTCGGGCGGGATGCCACTACCATTATCGGCGAAATCAATCACCACCTGCCCGCCGACATCATGGGCCGAGATCGTCAGCACAGGCTCATCGGCGTCACAGTATTTTTGTGCGTTGGAAATAAGGTTGATAAAGACCTGCCCTAACCGGTCCAGATCGGTTTGCAGCGGGATACGTTCAGCCGTTTTCGAGCGCCGCACCGTAAGATTCCGGTTCGAGCCGGCCAGCGCGCTGGACACAGCCCGATCCAGCACCGAGCGCAGCGTGTCGTCACCGACATTCAAATTCACCCGCCCGCTTTCCAACACGCTCAGGTCCAGAAGGTCGTCCAGCAACCGGGTCAGGCGCAAGGCTTCGTCGTGAATGATCGCGGCATAACGCGTCTGCTCTTCCCCACTCAGCCCCTCGGTATCGCGCATGATCTCGGAAAACGCGCGGATTGACGTCATGGGGGTGCGCAGTTCGTGACTGACCTGGCTGAGGAAGCTGTCTTTCTGTTCCGAGATTTGCGTCAGCTTTGTGTTTGCCTCACGCAATTGCCGCGCGGTTCGGCTTAGTTCTGCGGATTTCACTTCCAGCTGGCTGGAGTATTCCAGAAGTTGCGCGGATTCATCTGCCACGGCCAGCAGGTCCTCGACCGACACCGAAGAGCCGCCGACGATCTGACCGATCATCGCATGGGCTGTCGCCGCCCCAACAGAGCCGCTCAACTCGCGCTCAAGCCTTTCCAGAAACACGGGGGTGGGTTCCGGCAGGCTGGAACGCCCGCCCTGCTGTTCCGCCTCGGCCTGAAAGAACTCCTGCGCGGGGCCTGCGCCCAGTATCCGCTGGGTCATGATCATCAGGTCTTCGCTTTGCGCAACCGAGCCAGACCAGCCGCGGGGCGCGACAGAATGATCGAAGACGTTGACGAATTGGGCCCCCTGCAGGCGCTCCAGCGGGCTGGGGAAACTTAGCAGCGAGGCGATGCAGAATGCGATGGTGTTGAGGGACAGTGACCACATCACGGTATGTACCATCGGGTCCATCCCTTCGATCCCGAACAGGGCCTGCGGGCGCAACCAACCAAGACCGAACGGGCCGTTTTGCAGCACCGTCTCGGGCATCAACACTCCGTCCATCCCTGGCAGTAGCAAAGTGTAGACCCACAGCAGAAACCCTACCGTCAACCCTACCAGGGCGCCGGTCCGTGTTGCTCCACGCCAGAACAGGCCGCCGACCAAAGCGGGTAGAATCTGGGAAACCCCGGCAAAGGCTATCAACCCGATCGAGGCTAGGGCCGCGCCGCCACCGGACAACAGGTAGTAATAGTAGCCCAGCGCCATGATCACCGCGATTGACACACGTCGCGCCAACAGCACCACGTTCCTGACATCGCCGGATACGGAACCTGACCCTTCCTGCGTACTCAGCCAGATCGGCATGACCACGTGGTTCGAAACCATCGTCGAAAGCGCCATGGCCGTCACGATGACCATGGACGTGGCCGAAGAAAAGCCCCCGATAAAGGACAGCATCGCCAGCCAGTCATTGCCCTGAGACAGTGGTACGGTCAGCACGAACAGGTCCGGGTTCGAACCTTCGGGCAACAGGTCCAGACCAACAACGGCAATGGGCACCACAAAAAGGCTCATCAACAGCAGGTACAGCGGGAAAGCCCACGCGGCGGTTCTCAGATGCCCCTCATCTGCGTTCTCGACCACCATCACCTGAAACATGCGCGGCAGGCAGACAAAGGCCGCCGCGGACAGAAAGATGAAAGTGGTCCAGCGCCCCGCGTCCACGTTCCATTGTCCGATCTCGGACGCATCGATGCGGTCCATCATTGGCCCGACGCCGCCCGCGACACCCCAGACCACAAAGGCTCCGACCGCAAGCAGGGCAAATAGCTTGACCACCGATTCCAGCGCAATGGCTGTGACAACCCCGTGGTGGCGTTCGTTGACGTCCAGATTGCGGGTGCCGAACAGGATGGCGAACACGGCCAGCCCGGCCGCAACCCAGAACACGCTGGAGCCTTCACGATAGAGGCCGGAGGGGTCAGCCTCGGCAAAAATCGAAAATGACAGAGTGATGGACTGCAGCTGCAGCGCGATATAGGGGGTGCCGCCCAGCACCGCCAGAATGGTCACGCAGATTGCCAGCGTGTTGGACTTTCCATAGCGGGAGGAAATCAGGTCGGCAATCGAGGTCACCCTCTGACTGCGCCCGACCCGCACCAGTTTGCGCAGACCCCACCACCAGCTGATCATTACCAACGTCGGGCCCAGATAGATCGTGACGAACTCCAGCCCCGACCGCGCGGCGTTGCCGACAGCACCATAAAACGTCCACGCGGTGCAGTAGATCGACAGCGACAGCGTATAAATCAACGGCGATCGCAGCCATGCCCCCCGCCCGGCGGCAGCCATTCTGTCGGCAGCAAACGCGACGCCGAACAGCAGAACAACATAGCCCAGGCAAACCAGAATCAGAATGTTCAGCGTTGCCATCGGTCCGTCTCGGGTTCGGATTCATCGTGGGTCCCCATGCGTCTGGCGGCAAATCCAAACACCAGACTGGCCAGGATCATCGCTACCCAGCAAGTGAAGATGTAAAAGATCGCAGAAGACAACGACACGCCCTCCTGCGTGTCTTGACCATCGGGCCATAACAACGGGATGGCCACTAAGGCCGCGCCCAGAAAGGGCAGCAGTCGGGCGGCATCCGACAATCTGCGGCGACGATAGCTCTGCCGCTCTAGAAACAGCGAAGGCCGGACGCCCGTAGGCTGACGGTCTTCGTCCGAACTCATGACTGCGTTGCCTGCGCGTGCAGGTCCCGCACCGCAGTCAGCATCTCGGTATTGGAAAACGGCTTGGTCATGAAACGGCTGACCCCGGCGTTTTCGGCCATCTCCCGATCCCGGGACTGCCCCCGCGCGGTCAGCATCAGAACCGGCAGGTTCTGCATACCGTCCACGTCGCGCAAGTCTCGTAAAATCTCCATCCCGCTTTTGCCCGGCAGCATCACGTCAAGAATAACAAGATCCGGATTTGCGCCCTGAATAACCTGCAATGCGTCGCTGCCTTCGGCGTGCGTTTCAACCTGCCAACCCTCACGTGTCAGCAGGAACCGAATGGCCTCGGCAATGTTCGGCTCATCCTCAATTAGCAGAACCTTGCGGCTCATGATTATCTGTCCTCCCCGTGACGGGTCATAAACTGATCGACCCGTCTCTGCCAGCTTACGCGTTCTGTCAGGAATCTGTCAAAAACCTTCGCTCAGAATCGACGGTTCACGACGGGATGCGCAATCGCTGCTGGGGCAAACCCTGCAGCTGGGACCAACCCGGGCAACCACTTGATCATCCTGCGCAACATCCTCGACCGACCGCACCAACATTATCGAACGATAGACCGGCCCGTCATCAAAGCCGGATATGTGCTGCGGCCACGCATAGGCGTAGCAATCGAACACCGCCGCAGTCCGCCCAAGCTGTACGATGCGTTTGCGGATGGGGACCAACGGCCGGTTCAACGCCTGAAACAGCGGCCACAGGGGGCAGGCCTCACCAAAGCGCGGCATGGCAAAACCAGTCACGGATTTGCTGAACAGAATACTGCCGGAGGCATCGCACACCACGAGCCCAGTCGGCCGCCCAAGATACCCGCCCGGCAGAGTCGCCAACCGCCTAAGCACCGTTGCAACGTTAACTGAAAACCGCGCCGCGAGTTGCAGCGGGTCCAGAGGGGCCTCAGCTAGCGCAGCCTGCAGTTGGTCCAGTGGTATTGCCCGGGCATCCGCGGCGTAAACTTTGAGAAAGTCGCTGGTCAAAGTTCTTGCCGCGCTCGAGTCCAGATCACTTAAGTCAATATCAACTTCCCCTCCGCCCTTTTCGATCTCGGGGAAATGGTGCTCGTGCGCCTCGAAAAACGCTTCAACATCTTCCAACGGTACGCCGCGGTGATCGCCGTCAGAATCGCTTTCATCCAAATAAGCGACCAGCGACTTGGAGCTTTCAGCCAAACGCTCAGCATCCTGGTGTAGGTTGCTGTGAAAACGGTCCTGCCATTCGGGTTCGATGTCCTGCGTATCCGCTAGGATCGCAGCGGTTGACCGAATCGCAGCAGCGGTCGACAGAACCTCGTGCATCGAGGCCGCCAGGTGCGGGTCGTGAGTCAGACGGTCCGACAACGTTTCCACGGTGCGCTCCAACGACACGACCCGGCGGTGCATCTGCGCCAACACCCCCGCCCATCCGGGAAACCGCCCGGCGAACTCCTCGAGCCCGTCCAGTTCCGCCTGCTGGCCAACGGCATCGGCCGCGGCCTCGCGCAGCGCCGCTATCAACGTGGCCTCGACCCCCCGCGTCAGAACCGACGGTTCCACGGCCAGCGTTGCCGCGATATCGACCAGCAACTTGCCGCCAATCCGGCGGCGATTATGTTCGATAAGGTTCAGATATGACGCTGAAATCCCGACCTGACGCGCAAGTTCCGCCTGCCGGAGACCGGCAATCTGACGCCTTTCCCGAATACGGCTGCCTGTCAGCGTATCGCGCATGTTCTCACCCCTTCCAAAGCGAAACCATAGGACATTAACCTCAACCTATTTTCAGAACTCTTGATTTATTTCTATAGGTTAGGACGTAGTTTTCATAGGTTATTTACAATCTTGACAAAACGCGATCGCCCGATGCCGACAATGCCCATGCAGAATCTGCGCGGGCCCCCTTCTATTTCTGCTGAAATCCCGGCACGATAGCCGCATGAGCGATCCCGCCTTTGAATATGCACCAATCGGGCTTGTCGAGTTGGAGAACCGGATCATCCGGCGCTGCAATCTGCAGTTCGCCCGAACCTTTGGTGGTGAGGCCGCCGACTACCGCAACATGCCCCTGTTGCACCTTTATCCGTCCGTGGCGGACTGGGAACGCATCGGTGCACGCAGCCTGCAGGTGATGCGCGACACCGGTTATTACACGGACGAACGCGTCATGCGGCGACGCAACAGCGACCTGTTCTGGTGCCGCGCGCGCGGACGCTCACTGACCCCCGACGACCCGTTTCGCCACGGAATCTGGAGCTTTTCAGACATCTCGGAAGAACGCCCCTTGGTCGAGCTGACCGCGCGCGAACGCGAGGTCGCGATCTTGTCCTGCCGCGGCCTGTCCGCCAAGGAAATCGGGGCCGAACTGGACCTCAGCTATCGCACGATCGAGGCCTACCGCGCCCGCCTTTTGGAAAAATTCGGGGCCCGCAAACTGCCCGAACTGGTGGCGAAACTATCGGGAATGCCGCTGTAATCTCCTTTCCCCTCGAAATCTTCGTTAAAACCGCCATCTGACAGGCCCAGACGCGCTTTTCATGGCCGGGCGCATGGCTTATAACGCTGCGTAATCAGACCAAAGCCCGCATGGAACAGACGGGCCAAAGGGGAACCGTCGAGGACACTCATGACAGACACCAAACACGAAGCGGATGTGGCATTCATCAAGGCACTGGCCGAACTGCTGCGCGAGAACGACCTGACCGAGTTGCAGGTCAAACGCGAATATGGCGAGGAAGACAGCCTGAACGTGCGCGTTAGCCGCATGAACCAGGCCGTAGCCGCTCCGGTTCAAGTCGCGGTTCCGGCCGCCGCACCGGTCGCACCGGCTGCCGCACCGGCACCTGCCGCCGCTGAGGCACCCGCAGCGCAGGAAGATCCGGCCAGCCACCCCGGGGCTGTGACCTCGCCCATGGTCGGCACCGTGTATATGCAGCCCGAACCCGGTGCGCCCGCGTTCATCTCGGTTGGTGCATCAGTATCCGAAGGCGATACGCTGCTGATCGTCGAAGCAATGAAAACCATGAACCACATCCACGCGCCCAAGTCCGGCACCATCAAGCGCATTCTGGTGGGTGACGGCGACGCTGTAGAATTCGGCACCCCTCTGGTCATCGTTGAGTAAGGCGGTCCAATGTTCGACAAGATCCTGATTGCCAACCGAGGCGAGATCGCCCTGCGCGTCATCCGCGCCGCGCGCGAGATGGGGATTAAGACGGTCGCCGTCCACTCCACCGCCGACAGTGACGCGATGCACGTGCGCATGGCGGACGAGTCGGTGTGCATCGGCCCACCGCCCAGCCCGCAAAGCTATCTGTCCGTGCCCGCGATCATTTCGGCCTGTGAAATCACCGGCGCGCAAGCGATCCACCCCGGCTATGGCTTCCTGTCCGAGAACGCAGAATTCGTGCAGATCGTCGAGGACCACGGCATCACTTTCATCGGCCCAACCGCGGAACATATCCGTATCATGGGCGACAAGATCACCGCCAAGGAAACCATGAAGGCGCTAGGTGTGCCTTGCGTTCCCGGTTCGGATGGCGGCGTGCCCGATCTGGCCACCGCCAAGAAGATCGGTGAAGAATTCGGCTATCCCGTCATCATCAAAGCCACCGCTGGCGGTGGCGGGCGCGGCATGAAAGTCGCGCAGAGCGCGGGTGAGATGGAAAGCGCTTTCATGACCGCCCGCGCCGAAGGCAAAGCCGCCTTTGGCAATGACGAGGTCTATATCGAGAAATACCTGACCACACCGCGCCATATCGAGATTCAGGTCTTTGGCGACGGTAAGGGTAAGGCGGTCCACCTGGGTGAGCGCGACTGTTCGCTACAGCGCCGCCACCAGAAGGTATTCGAAGAGGCTCCTGGTCCCGCCATCAGCCCGGAAGAGCGCGCCAAGATCGGTAAGGTCTGCGCCGACGCCGTGGCCAAGATCAACTATATTGGCGCGGGTACCATCGAGTTCCTGTATGAAAATGGCGAGTTCTACTTCATCGAGATGAACACCCGCCTGCAGGTGGAACACCCGGTAACCGAGGGGATATTTGGCGTCGATCTGGTGCGCGAACAAATCCTTGTCGCCGCTGGTGAGGACATGTCGTTCGGTCAGGACGATCTGGAGATCAATGGTCACGCCATCGAGGTTCGGATTAACGCCGAAAAGCTACCGAACTTCTCACCCTGCCCGGGCAAAATCTCGGCCTATCACGCGCCGGGAGGTCTGGGTGTGCGGATGGATTCGGCTCTGTATGACGGGTATTCGATCCCGCCCTACTACGATTCTCTGATTGCCAAACTGATTGTTCAGGGCCGTGACCGGGCCGAGGCGCTGGCGCGTCTGGAACGGGCTTTGGGTGAACTGATCGTGGACGGCATCGACACCACCGTACCGCTGTTCCACGCCCTGTTGCAGGAGCCCGACATCCACAGCGGCAACTACAACATCCACTGGCTGGAGCGCTGGCTTGCGGAGAATATGGCCAATTAACTCAGCGGGGTCGAAGGGTGCCAACCCTTCGACCTTCGGGCATTCTGCATGAGCCTTTCCCCGGAACTCTTATTGCACGGATACTCCATCGGCATTTTTCCGATGGCAGAGAACCGCGACGCTGCAGAGCTGTTCTGGGTTGATCCCAAATTTCGCGGTATCTTTCCCCTCGACGGCTTTCATGTTTCGCGTAGCCTTGCGCGCCGTATCCGCAAATGCGGGTATTCAGTAACGATCAATCAGGACTTTGCCAGGGTCGTCGATGGCTGCGCGGATCGCGCAGACACTTGGATCAACACCGAGTTGCGGGACCTTTATCTGCAAATTCACGACTTGGGCCACGCGCACTCGCTTGAGGTGTGGGAGGCCGACCATCTGGTTGGCGGCGTCTACGGTGTTGCACTGGGAGCTGCATTCTTTGGGGAAAGCATGTTCTCGCGCCGGAAGGACGCGTCAAAAATCGCTCTGGCCTATCTGGTGGATCGCCTGCGGCAATCCGGGTTTCAGTTGTTCGATACGCAGTTTCTGACTGCGCATCTGGCGTCATTGGGTGCGATTGAAATTCCTCGAACGCAATACCGGCGGGATCTGGATGACGCGATCAGCGCGAGCGCAGATTTTACCGCACCACTGGATCAGTCACCCGAAGGGGTTATACAGCGGATTACCCAGACGTCGTAACGCGCGTGATCCAGTGCGTTCAGCGCCGGCGATGTGGCAATCATCCAACCATCAAACAATTGATCCGGCTTGCCTTTTTCCCAGATCGTCAGATAGGCAAAAGCATCACCGGTCGGGTTCTCAGCCGGGTACCGGCATTCCCCAAGCGCCACGTCCAGACCAAAAACCGTTGTGGTCTCGCCGTTCTGCATTTCCACATCTACGGTCTGGCCATTGACCTTATCCAAGCCCCGCAGGATCGCCCCGGGGCCTGACTGCGCCTTTTGCTGTGCCCCTGCGCCCGTGGCGGCCAGCAGCACCGCAATCAGGGCAAAACGCCTCATTCGCCGCCGTCCCCGGCCACGAATTTGACCAGCAGCGAGATCAGGCTGACAGCGCCTTGCGTGTCTTCGACCTGATCGCCGGGCTCAAAATAGAACGGAGAACCGCCCGGCATCACTTCAACGAAATTACCGCCCAGCAAACCTTCGGACGAAATGACGATGGCGCTGTCATCAGGCACCTGGATGCCGTCCGCAATCGAGAATGTCGTGTCCGCGCGATAGGTGTCCGGGTTCAGAGTTACGCCCGTTACAGTGCCGATCTTTACCCCGGCCAGACGCACGTCTGTGCCCACACCCACACCTTCGAGCGAGCGGAAAGATGCCTCAAGCTGATATCCAGCGGCACCCTGCGACAGGCCGGTGGACTGGCTGGCATAAACGCCAAAGGCTACGGCGCAGGCCAGAACGGCCCCACCGACAAGAACTTCGGTAACGTTATAGGTCGACATTGCTCGCCTCGTCTATTCCGGGCTCCAGGCCTCGTAATCCGTGCGCTTGACCGGATCTTGCCGGCGTAATGACCCCGCAGGGGTATAAGCCAGAGCTGTGCCCGTCAGGTTCTCCTGATGCGGTTTTTCCCAGGACTTGTGCTGCAGCGGCTTATCGGTCGGCGGCTCATCCCAAGTGCGGTGCAACCATCCGTGCCAATCGGGGTCGATCCGGCTAGCCTCGGCTTCGCCGTTGAAAATCACCCAGCGCTTGCTGTCGTCAGCATTGCGGTAGAAGATATTGCCTTCGTTGTCTTCACCGACTTTCTCACCTTTCCGCGCAGTATAGATCTGCGTGTTCAAGGTGGCCCCGTTCCACCAGGTTACGGCCCGCAAAAGACTGTTCAGGATACCCATCGGCTGCCTCCGACATTTCTGTTCCTGCAGATATGGACCAAAGGTTCGCCAAGGTCCAGTGCCACTAGGGCCGCACCTGCTATTCCGGCGAATATGCCGTTACCTCGATTTCGATCCGATATTTCGGGTCGATCAAACCGCATTCAATCATCGTTGTGACCGGGGGGTTGTCACCGAAATACTCCCGCAGAATCGGCCAGCAAGGTTCGAATTCTGACCGGTCCGGAAGCATGTAGGTCACGCGCACAACGTCGGCAAAACTTGCCCCGGCCTTGGTCAGTGCCTTTTCGATCGTTTCGAGTGCGGAACGGCATTGAATGACCACATCACCACCCTGCCCGACCGTTCCGGCGACATGAACCCAACCACCGGCAACCACCGCGCGGCAATAGCCGATTTTGGCCTCAAATTCTCCGCCTGAGGATATGCGTTTGATCGTCATAGTGCGCCTCACATGAAAACGGCGCGGTCAGTGCCGCGCCGTGATTGGTAATTCGGCTTGAACTTATCCGGCCGAGGCCGATTCAGCCGCATCCGCGTAGATGATCAAAGGCTGCTTGTCGGACGACACGGCTTCTTCGTTGACCACAACTTCGGTCACGTTCTTCATGCCCGGCAGTTCGAACATCGTATCCAGAAGGATATCTTCCAGGATCGAACGCAGACCACGCGCACCAGTTTTCCGTTCGATGGCTTTCTTCGCAATCGACTTCAGCGCATCGTCGGTAAAGGCCAATTCGGCATCTTCCAGTTCGAACAGGCGCTGGTACTGCTTGACCAGAGCGTTTTTGGGCTTGGTCAGGATGGTGACCAGAGCATCCTCGTCCAGGTCTTCCAGCGTCGCCAGAACCGGTAGACGTCCGACGAATTCCGGGATCAGGCCGAACTTCAGCAGGTCTTCCGGTTCGAGATCCTTAAAGATTTCGCCCACGCCGCGCTCATCATTGTCGCGCACATCGGCGCCAAAGCCCATGGCCGACCCCTTGCCGCGCTGCGCGATGATCTTGTCCAGACCGGCAAACGCACCACCGCAGATAAACAAGATGTTCGTTGTATCCACCTGTAGGAATTCCTGTTGCGGATGCTTGCGGCCGCCTTGCGGCGGCACACTGGCCACAGTACCTTCCATCAGCTTCAACAGAGCCTGTTGCACGCCCTCACCCGACACATCGCGGGTAATCGAGGGGTTCTCGGACTTGCGCGTGATCTTGTCGACCTCGTCGATATAGACGATGCCGCGCTGCGCACGTTCGACGTTGTACTCGCTGGCCTGCAGCAGTTTCAGGATGATGTTTTCGACATCTTCACCCACATAACCGGCTTCGGTCAGCGTGGTCGCATCCGCCATGGTGAACGGCACATCCAGAATACGTGCCAGCGTCTGCGCCAGCAAGGTCTTACCGCAACCGGTCGGGCCGATCAGCAGGATGTTGGACTTGGCCAACTCGATATCGCTGCCCGCTTTCTGGGCATGGTTCAACCGCTTGTAATGATTGTGAACAGCAACAGACAGAACCCGCTTTGCCGTGGCCTGACCGATCACATAGTCGTCCAGAACTTCGCAAATGTCCTTGGGTGTCGGAACACCATCCGAAGATTTCAGCCCACTGGCCTTCGTCTCTTCGCGGATGATGTCCATGCACAGTTCGACGCATTCATCGCAGATAAAAACGGTCGGTCCAGCAATCAGCTTGCGCACCTCATGCTGGCTTTTGCCGCAGAAGCTACAGTAGAGCGTGTTCTTGCCGTCGCCGCCTGAATTCGTCGCCATGTTCTACCTTTCGGGCTTCGTCCCTGCGGTCCCCCTCGGACCGCTTGCCGCCTATTGGTGCAGCTTAGGCCAGCACCGAGACGGCTACAATCTCAAAATGCGCCTCCGCACAACGCGCACAGAGGCTCAACCTCAGGCCTCGTCACCGTCCATTTTGGCGCGGTTTTCGACGATTTCGTCGATGTGACCCCAATCTTTCGCCTCTTCCGGGCTCATGAAATTGTCACGATCCAGCGCCTTTTCAACCGCCTTTTTGGTCTGGCCGGTATGACGCACGTATATGTCATACAGGCGATCCTTCAGCTTCTGCGTCTCGGCCGCATGAATCATGATGTCGCTAGCCTGACCCTGATAGCCACCGCTGGGCTGGTGCACCATGATGCGGCTGTTGGGCAGCGAGAACCGCATTCCCTTCTCGCCACCGGCCAGCAAAACTGACCCCATCGAAGCCGCCTGACCGATGACCAATGTTGAACATTTCGGCTTGATATACTGCATTGTGTCGTAAATCGACAAACCGCTGGTCACAACACCGCCAGGCGAGTTGATGTAGATCGAGATTTCTTTGCTGGGATTTTCCGCCTCGAGATGCAGCAGCTGGGCAACGACCAGATGACTCATCCCGTCATGGATCGGCCCGTTGATGAAGATGATCCGCTCTTTCAGAAGGCGCGAGAAGATATCGTAGGCGCGTTCGCCCCGGCTGGTCTGTTCGACCACCATCGGGACGAGCGTATTCATATAGGTATCAACTGGATCGAACATTCTGAACCTGCCTGCTTTGCTATGGATCGGGACATTACCCGAAGAAACGTTACCCAAGTCTTAGTGTCGCCACAGGGGGGCTGCAAGGGGGACCGGAGACTTCATGCCCTGCAGCCGGAATTTGAGTGTTGAACCTGCTCTTTCGTAACCAGTTCGGACAGCGCCACACAAATAGACGCCCTCACATCACATCATTTTGATTCATGCATATGGAAATACATGCGCAAAATATGTAATCAAGGCTCTCAACTCTGAGAACCCGCACTCAAAGCCCGCTCTGTTTTCGAGCAAACAAGGAAAAAACGATGGCCCTTCCCCAGCTTTCGCAAGATATGCCTCCCGAGTCGTTCGACAAGATGGTTGAAAACGCAACGCGCGCGTCGAATTTCCTAAAAGCCATCAGCCACGAAGGTCGCTTGATGATCCTGTGCCATCTGGTGTCAGGTGAAAAATCAGTAACCGAGCTAGAAGGGTTGCTGTCCGCCCGTCAGGCGGCCGTGTCCCAGCAGCTGTCCCGTTTGCGCCTTGAAGGTCTGGTAACGCCACGCCGCGAGGGCAAGGCGATCTACTATCGTCTGGCGGATGACCGCCCGCGTCGCTTGATCGAACTGATCTACGATATGTTCTGCGGCGAAGACAAAGGCTGATTGCACAATCCTGTCGCGTTCTGATCGCCGTGCTTGGTTCGGCGACCCTTAAAGACCAAACAGGCCTCAAAGCACTGGTTCAATTCAAGGAAAACTGCTACGCAACACAAGACTAACACGAATGGAGATACTGATGATCCGTGCATTTCTGATTGGGCTTGCCCTGTTCACCCTCACCGCCTGCGAAACCACAAAGGGCGCTGGCAAAGACATTGAGAAAGCGGGTGACGCGATTCAGAACGCAGCCACGGACGTTCAGGAGAACCTTTGACGCCCTAGGTATCGTTAGGTCGCAAAGCGGGCACCCAGCATACAGTTGAAAATCAGCCGACCTGCCGCAGGGTTCGGCTTGCAGGTGGATAGGCGTTGCATTGCGTTTCCGACAGGACAGCGGGTCTTGTGAACACACAAAATCCCGCTTTCCTGTCAAACAAGGGTAAAGTGGCAGCCTGTTTCAAGCCGAAATACGGCAAAAGGAAAAGGCGTCAGGTGCGCGGACGCTGTCCATGCACGTATCCTAGCGGACACTCCTGACGCCTTGCCGGGTCGACACGTCCGGGGGACGTCCCGAGCCAGTTGCCCTGGCCCTGATAGGAACCACGACCGCCATGCCGCGCCAACAGGCACCTCACAGCCCGCGCCGACCTTCTGAGAGGCTGGTCACCTGACCCGGATGCGAAATCCCGATCAACTGTCCATCCACCGGTAAGTCTCTGCGCAACGAGTCAAATCCTAAAATTCGCCCTTACAGCGCCGACCCCCTGGCCTTTGCGCCCCACCCAGGCTCCTGGGAACCTTTGTGGTAGGGTGATCGTTGCATCAGGGCCGGGGTCCGGCAAGAGAATAGCACTGCAGCATGAAATTTAGCCGGGGATAACGTGTTTATATCCTTTGGGAGCGTTTTGGGGATAACTCTGGAAGTCGCGCGACACGGCCAGTTTGAGGCAGGAAAACTTTGCGCAACGCCAAAACGCCCATTCAGACTGCGTTTCTGCGACTGCAAAGAGGTTAAAACGACACCTAAGTTTGAAAACTGCGTGTCCTGTGCCGATTTTCGGTTCCGCGATTCGAATACAGCCCGAGTCTCACACGTCCAATAGACATGGAAACGGAACCAGAGCCGGACGCACGCCCTGCTCCTCCTGCAACGCCGTGCTGAAGGTTCACGAGCTCAGGATCGCCCATGTCGGGCTATACCTCAATCCGGCATGTAGCGATCCAAACCCTGTTGCAGGCAGCGCAGTGGTCGTCCGACCTGCCTCTTTCCGTCAGAGGCTTTGGTTCCGTCTCCTGCGAAGCGCTCCGACCCGACCGGGATTACCTATTATGCGCTGCACCACATCGCAGCCAGTACCCCCTACAGACCGCTCGGGTCGGAGACGCTTCAGTTCACCTGACGTTCCAGAACGGTGCTGTAGGTCGTTCCGTTTCGCAGGCTACGGAAATCCGCAAAGATCTTTCCGTCTTCGTACCGGGCATCGATCAACGCATTCGCACCGATGACCAGTGGTGAGGTTTCGATGATCCCGATGCTGCCTGACCCATCGAGGCTGATGGTGCCGGTGGCTTCATTCACATTCCACTCGGTGTCGCCATCGCGCCGCCATTTGCTGGGGCCCCAGAAGACGTTTTCCTCCTGAATCTGGATATCCAGCATCCACTCGGCCTGATTGAACCGGGGTTCATCGCCGCGATGCGTATGAGATGGCGAGACGGTCGTATACGATCCCAGCCATGTTCCGCGCAGGTCCGGCGCATCGGCCAAAGCGGCCGTTCCAAGGGTGAGGGTCGCGGCCAGAGCGGCTGCTCCGGCAGTCATGTATCTGGTCATTGGCTCTCTCCTCCAAAACAGTGGCCGTCTTTGGCCTGCTGAACAGATTGGAAGCGAGAGAGCCGGATACAACTTACCTGAGGGAAACTTCATCTGTGGTTAATTGATCCCTCAGACGACTCCAGGGGACGGGGACGCAGCCCCCGCCTTAATTCATTGTAAATGTTACTTTATTCGACCGTAATACTACCATTGATCGTATTCACGAATTTCCTGGTATCGGGGTCGGTCAGAGATGAAAAGCTTCCACCTCCGGTTGCGCTGGCCCAATTGCCCGAGCCGCCCGAAACCGTCCATTCACCGGTCAAGGCGCCGTCCTCACCGATCCCCGTGGCCGTCCAGGTCATCACCGCCTTTTCCCCTGCGGCAGTGTCGAACACGCAATTCCCGGTGCCCGAGACCCCGGCCCCATTGATCAGCACCGCGCCGAAGCACGATCCACTCGCCCCTTCCAGAGGGTGCCCGGCGGCGACCTCGAAACTTTCGTAATCGGTCTGCGTATTCACCACCGCGTGGCCGTCCGAGATGCCATAGACCTGGTTCGCATTCGTCCCCATGCCTTTGCTGGTGGCGTCATAGGTTTCTGCCACGGACAGGCCTGCGGACAGGCCGAGCGTCAGGGCTGTGGTTGCGGTCGCAATTAGGAACTTGTGCATAATAACCTCTCATTTCTGAGGGTCAGGCGTTGCAAGCATGTAAAGAAAAAACCGCCTGAACGCGGTCCCCCGCGCGGAGGATAACACATTCCGATCTTTGCGTCTAAACCGGGCGTTCAGCTTTCGAGCTTGCGGGCCACCAGAAACGAGACCGGAAACGCCGCGAAAAACCCAACAACCGCAGCGATCAGCAGGGTCGTCCACGATGCGTGGCCCATGACCAAAACCGCGATTACAGCGGACCCGGCAAGGGTGGAACCAAGGAAGATGTGAAGGATCAGTGTCAGCGGCGACATAGGGGCCTCGTTTTTATCAGCCTGTTTCCGCGGACCATAGAATTGAGGTCGCAAATCCTCCTTGATCTGTGTCAGAAAGCGCAGCGCGATCAGGCCCATGCCAGTGCCGTTCCCACCAAAACAAGGCCAATTCCCGCGACCTCACGGTACGAGAAATTCTCTCCGAACAAAAAATACGAGGCAATGGCGATCAGGATGACCTCGGCCCCCAGAATGCCGGTATAGATGATGCCCAGCCGTTCCTCGCGCAGCGCTGCAAGCTCCAGCGTTGCTCCGGCCAGCAGGGTAGCAACGATCAACAGGCCGAGGCCCACGCCGGGGAGTTTCCACCAGAACTTCATCGCGATCATGGCCACAGAATAGAGACCCGCCGACCCGAGGGCGATGATGGGGATCATGGATGTAGACATCTGCGCCTCCTGCCGAGGGTTCCGTTGGGTCAAGTGTAGCAGGAGGGAGGGGTTGGGGCTGTGAGGTGGGTCACAGTGTGGGTGATGGGTTAAGAACCCACCCTACGTAGGGTGGGTTTTCGACCCACCAATTCACCCGTAGGGCGGGCTTTCAAAACCGTTCGATCAACAGAACTGAGGGCTGCGCCGGCCCGAGGGGAGGCGCAAACGCGCCGCCCCATGGGGGCGGGTCGGCGCGGACCGGCGGTGCCGCCGGGCTGGGGACAGCTATTGATACTTTTCCCGTCTGCTTAAGATCTTTCAATCCACAGTGTCTTAACTTGCAGTCAAAAGAGCTATCACGGCTACGGCGAGCGAAAGCACTGCTATCACTACGCTAAAGACATTTATTCCTTTACTAAAGAAAGCATCAGCAACAACTTTCCCGGCGCTCTTTCGTGCGAGCTCTGTGATGCCTGCTGCATCCAAAAATGTACTTGAGAACTCGTTACTTGCTTTGTTCTTTAGAAATGACTGGTACGCCGTTTTTTGGTTTTCCCAAGGTTCGAGATTTCGAACCGTGTTGTGAGAAAAAAACAGTACACGCAACAATCTTTTGTTTAATTCGATCTTTCGAGGTCGGCTCGAGAAATTCACGAGAAACGCACTGATATGACCATCGTAACCAGGATCAATCACACCAACGTTGAGACATAGCAGTCCATCATGAGTCAACGAAGTCACCAGTGTTGCAAGTCCTGTAACGTGACTAGGTAAAACAACTTTTTCCGTTGTTCGGACAGCAACCATTGAACTTGGTTCAAGCCAATACTCGTTAAGACCTCGTCCACTTTCTTTGCTTTCCGTTCCCATGGGAAAAATTTCCCCTATGGTCAAATCATAAGTGGAATTTTTAAAGTTTTTCCTGATACAAGGCTCTACTAGACCCAACTGCTCGATCTGACGGTCAATCAACATGAAACTCGCCTCCTAATGCAAAACTCAAATCCAATGAGAATCGAGAATACCTTTGGCGATAGTTTCAACCTTCTGAAACAACTGCAAGAAGTTGCTCAACAGAGCGATGATGCAGACAGAAAAGTCGGTGCAATCATCCTCGACTTGAATGGGCAAGCCTTACTCCACAGCGCAAACGTTCTTGTTACTCCTAAGGACAGCGAGCTAGAAAGAAAAACTTCGCGAGAGCAGAACCAAAAGTACTACTGGATTGAACATGCGGAGCGACACGTAATATTCATGGCGCTCAAACAAGGCATCGATTTGTCAAATTGTTCCCTCGCGGTAAGTCTCTTTCCCTGCGCGGACTGCGCTAGAGCGATAGTCCAATCGGGAATCAGAACTATTCTTTGCCCGGCAATTCCAGACGACGAACCCCGCCACAAGGAAACCATGCGAGCCGCCAAAGAGATACTCAGCTCAGCCGGGATTAAGGTACTAGAGATATAATTCCAATTCGATTTCGGCAATCGACCTTGCTCAGGCTGCAAACAAAAGTTGACAGCCTTAGCTGTCCATTTTGAGTGCGGAAATAAATGCTTCTTGCGGGATATCGACCTTCCCGAACTGGCGCATCTTTTTCTTACCCGCCTTCTGCTTGTCCAGCAGTTTGCGTTTCCGCGTGGCGTCGCCACCGTAGCATTTCGCGGTCACGTCCTTGCGCAGGGCCGAGAGGGTCTCGCGGGCGATGACCTTGCCTCCGATGGCGGCCTGGATCGGGATTTTGAACATGTGGCGCGGGATCAGGTCCTTGAGCTTTTCGCACATCGCCCGGCCCCGCATTTCGGCCCGGTCGCGGTGAACCATGGTCGACAGCGCATCGACCGGTTCGTCATTCACCAGCACCGACATCTTGACCAAATTATCCTGCGTGTAGCCGGTCATCTGATAGTCGAACGAGGCATAGCCCTTGGTCACCGATTTCAGGCGGTCGTAGAAGTCAAAGACAACCTCGTTCAGCGGCAGGTCATAGACGACCATGGCGCGGCTGCCCGCATAGGTCAGGTCCAGCTGGATACCGCGGCGGTCCTGGCACAGTTTCAGCACGTCGCCGAGGTATTCATCCGGAACAAGAATGGTCGCCTTGATGCGCGGCTCCTCGATATGGTCGACCTTCGAGGGGTCGGGCATGTCGGCGGGGTTGTGCAGCTCGATCATCTCGCCGTCTTTCATGTAGACGTGATAGATCACCGACGGCGCGGTTGTGATGAGCTCGATATCATATTCGCGTTCGATGCGGTCGCGGATGACCTCTAGGTGCAGCAGGCCCAGGAAGCCGCAGCGGAAGCCAAAGCCCAGCGCGGCCGATGTTTCCATTTCAAAGCTGAAGCTGGCGTCGTTCAGCGCCAGTTTATCGATCGCGTCGCGCAGGTCTTCGAATTCAGCCGAGTCCACGGGGAAGAGGCCACAGAAGACCACCGGTTGCGCGGGCTTGAAGCCCGGCAGGGCGACCTCGGCGCCGTTGCGGTCATTAGTGATGGTGTCACCGACGCGGGTGTCGCGGACCTGTTTGATGGACGCGGTGAGAAAGCCGATCTCGCCGGGGCCCAAGGAGTCGATCATCTGCATTTCGGGCCGGAACACGCCGACCCGGTCAACATGGTGCAGGGTGTTGTTCGACATGAACTTGACCCGCATCCCCTTTTTCAGCGTGCCGTCCATGATGCGGACCAGAACGATGACGCCCAGGTAGGCGTCGTACCACGAATCCACCAGCATCGCCTTGAGCGGCGCGTCCAGAGTGCCCTTTGGTGCGGGCAGTATTTTTACGATGGCTTCCAGCGTCTCATGGATGCCCTGCCCCGTCTTGGCGCTGACTTGAATGGCGTCGGTCGCGTCGATGCCGATCACATCCTCGATCTGTTCGGCCACGCGGTCACAGTCGGACGCGGGCAGGTCGATCTTGTTCAGCACAGGCACGATCTCATGATCGGCGTCGATGGCCTGATACACGTTGGCTAGCGTTTGCGCCTCGACCCCTTGGGTCGAGTCCACAACCAGCAGCGAGCCCTCGACCGCACGCATGGATCGCGAGACCTCATAGGCAAAGTCCACGTGACCGGGGGTGTCGATCAGGTTCAGCACGTATTGCTCGCCGTTGTCGGCGGTATAGTCGATGCGGACCGTGTTGGCCTTGATGGTGATGCCGCGTTCCCGCTCGATATCCATGCTGTCGAGCAGCTGTTCCTTCATGTCGCGATCCTTGACCGTTCCGGTCTCTTGGATGAGCCGGTCAGCAAGGGTGGATTTGCCATGGTCGATATGCGCGACGATGGAGAAATTGCGGATATGAGCGAGGTCTGTCATGGGTTGGGGATATGCGTCGGAAATGGGCTGTGGTCAATGGTTGCTGAAACGACGGCTAC
Organism: Ruegeria sp. AD11(2025); assembly: GCF_056542405.1. Taxonomy (NCBI): domain Bacteria; kingdom Pseudomonadati; phylum Pseudomonadota; class Alphaproteobacteria; order Rhodobacterales; family Roseobacteraceae; genus Ruegeria; species Ruegeria sp. AD11(2025). The sequence goes on from NZ_JBQFZU010000012.1 coordinate 38,138, forward strand.
GATCAAATTGAAGCAGGATACGGCTAAGACGCAAATTCATCAGTTTGTTCAAACGCAGGCTTAAAAAATCACGCCCCCCGCTCCTACCCATGACCTTCGACTTGCTGCAGTTCTTTCATTTTGCGGATGAAACATCCGTCGAGAGCAGTGGCATCAGCATCTGCGTCTATAACAATTTCCCAAGTAGACCGAGCAAGATCACCAGTGGCACGCTTACTGGCCCAATAAACATCGTTCGGAATTACACTTTCCAGCGGGCTGCGTGGTGAAAGCGGCGACGTAAGAAAGCTGCCGCCAGTTGCAGTACATTCCGAAATAGAACCCGGGCATTGCTCCTCACAGAATTTCCGAATTGGCGTCCAGGCCCGGATACTACCACCGTGTTTAATTGCCGCCTTGCGTGCTTCGTCATCTTCCATCAGCGCGCGTGGTGAGAGATGATCCCAAGCAAACTCAGACAAATGGAAACGCTCATTCCCAGTTAAAGTTCTCGGAACTCGAGCCGAACCCGCATATGGACTGTCTGAGCCTTGTGAAACCTGAAAAAGTGCCCAGATCAACAATACATCAGCCTCTTCGGGGAGCTTGTCATCTAGCCCCTGCAATACAGAGATAAGTTCCTCAGCTTTACCGTTGGATAGCATGGATTGCGCGGCAATTATTGCTGTCTGCGGCTCGCCCAGCTCGATAAGCGCTGCAATTGCAGGAGCTTTCTCTCCAATCCTTGACGCTTGAAGAAGAGCCAGAGCCAGAGCCTCTGATTTCTGAGCTTCGGTCAGCCAAGACTTGCCAGACAAGCCGCCGGGCTTGCGCAACAAAGCAATGCGCTCCTTGCGCTCCATATCAGCAGTGACATGTGAGTGGTAAACGGCGCCGCTTGCAATACTTGCCAGCAGGATCTGCGCCGCAGTATTTCCTTGTTGCGCCTGTTCAGATAGATTTTGCAATGCATCCAAATCGTCGCCGTCCAACCATGCTTGAACAGCTTCTTTGAATTCCGACGCGTCTTCGCCTTGCAGAGAACCTGCTCCCGACCAAGCCAATACCGGAGGCATGCAGAGTGCGACCGAGAGAAAAAGTGTTTTAATCGAAACCACTACTCTACCCTTTGAATTGACTGCTCATACTCGCTTCCAACGCACCTCAGCGTGCTGTTTTATCCCCAGCAAATCAACACCGCTTTATTTGCCTGTCAAAACAATTGATCCCTTCCCCCGTTTGATTCATACTCCTGCCCAGACCGAGAGGGGCAACAGACCCGTCCGGGCAGGCAAAAACGAGGCTCGAGCATGAAACAGTTTCTCTTAATCGCATTCTGTGCGGCATCGCTGACGGCGATGGCTCCGACAGTGGACGCGGCGCAGATCAAACGAGCGTGTCTGACGTCCGACCGTACGGCCGCAACGCGGGACCGGTGTAGCTGCATCCAGCGCGTCGCGGATCAGGCGCTCACCCGCAGCGACCAGAAGACTGTCGCCAAATGGTTCAACGATCCCCATCAGGCGCAAGAGCTGAAGATGTCGAAAACCGCGCGCGATGATGCGCTGTGGGACCGGTATCGGAACTTCGGCCAGATGGCACAGGCAATCTGCAACTGACCCGGTTCAAATCCTTGACCTGACGCTCGCTGCCCCTCAGAAAAGGCGCAGCGAGAGGATGTTGCATGCTTATAAAAGGGCTGACCCTGCGCGGACTCGAAGTGTTCGAGGCGCTGGCGCGGACGGGCTCGGTGGCGCAGGCTGCCGAGATCACGGGGCTCAGCCAGCCCTCGGTGTCGCAGCAGTTGCGCAATCTGGAAAACGCCCTGGGGACCGAACTGGTCGATCACGGACGCCGCCCGATGCGGCTGACGCAGGCGGGGCGCAGCTTTCTGGCCCGGACCGAGGCGGTGCTCGCCGAGTTGCAGATGGCCCAAAGCGAGCTGACCGTGATGGATCTGGGCCATCTGACCACCCTGTCCATCGGGCTGATCGACGATTTCGACAATGACCTGACCCCGCGGCTGGCGACCCTGCTGGCCGACAGCCTGACCCGTTCGAACTTCAAGCTGCTCACCCTGCCCAGCCTGGATTTGTTCGAAGAGCTTGAGGCCCAGCGCCTGCATCTGATGGTATCAGCCCATTCCGGCGAGGTGCTGGAGGGCGTGGTCGAATACCCCCTGGTGCAGGACCCATTCATCCTGGTGACGCCCAAAGGGGTTGAGAATGCCATTCAGGAACTTCCCTTCTTGCGCTATGCCCGCGAACAATTGATCAGCCGCCAGATCGAGGCACACCTGGCCCGGCAGCGACTGGACTATGAAGAGCGGTTCGAAATCGGCTCACATCTGGCGCTTATGGCGATGGTTGCGCGCGGGTTGGGATGGGCTATTACCACGCCTCTGGGCTACATGCGGGCAACCCGGTTTCACGATGCACTCGAAGCGCATCCCGCCCCGTTCGGGGATTTTGCGCGCACGATTTCCCTATTCACGCGCACCGACTGGTCCGATCAGGTTCCGCAAGAGGTTGCCGGCATGATGCGTCGCCTGATGCGCAACCAGATTGTCGATCCGGCGCTTGCGCAACTGCCATGGCTTACCGACCGTCTGAAGGTGATGGGCTAGGACTGCAGATACGCGTCGAGCCCCGCCACCGCGGTCTCGATCAGGTCCAGCGCCCCTTCAAAATCCCGCGTATAGTAAGGGTCGGGCACGTGGTCGGCTCCTGCCTGCGGCGCGAAATCGGTCAGAAGGCGGACCGGGGTCTCATTCCCTGCAGGCCGCAAGGACTCAATGTTCCTGATGTTCTCGGCATCCATACCAATGACCAGGTCAAACCGATCAAAATCCTCGGTCCCGAATTGCCGCGCCCGCAGGTCGCTCAGTTCAATACCCCGTGCTCGCGCCGCCGTCTGCATCGGCCCATAGGGCGGATCGCCGATATGCCAGCCCGAAGTCCCGGCACTGTCGGTCATGTGTTGGGGAGCACGGGCGCGAAACGCACCTTCGGCAGCGGGAGAACGGCAAATATTGCCGAGACAGACAAAGAGGATACGATGGGTCATAGGCCAAGGTGTACCGCGTGAGGCAAAGATGGAAAAGATCGTCATTCTGACAGGGGCCGGGATCTCCGCCGAAAGCGGGCTGGGCACGTTCCGCGATGAAGACGGCCTGTGGGCAAAGCACCGGATCGAGGATGTCGCCACACCCGAGGGCTTTGCCCGCGATCCGGCTCTGGTCCATGGCTTCTACAACGCCCGCCGGGTTCAGGCAGCCAAGGCCTTGCCTAACGCAGCGCATCAGGCGTTGGCCCGCTTGCAACAGGACTTTCGCGGCGACGTGGTGATCGTCACTCAGAACGTCGATAACCTGCACGAGGTTGGCGGCGCCCGAAACGTGATCCACATGCACGGCACGCTGGCCGGGGCGCTGTGTGCGGCTTGCGATCACCGTTGGCCCGCTCCACCTGAAATGGCGGTTGGCGAAAACTGCCCGGCCTGTAACGCCCCCAAAGCGCGACCGGATGTGGTCTGGTTTGGTGAAATGCCGTACCACATGGACGCGATCTATGACCATCTGGCCAATTCAACCCTGTTCGCGGCCATCGGCACCTCGGGTCAGGTCTACCCCGCTGCTGCCTTCGTGCACGAAGCCCGCATGTCCGGCGCGCAAACAGTCGAACTGAACCTCGCCCCGTCGGATGGCGCGTCCAGTTTTGACGACGTCATCCTCGGCCCCGCGTCAGAAACTGTCCCACGCTGGGTCCAGGGGTTGCTGGGATAATCTGGTAGCGAACCCCGCAGACAGCAGCAAATTTTCCTGTTTATACTACAGGACTAACACGCCGGGAGAGCATCATGACAGACCCCCAGTTTCCACGCGAAGAAATCCTTGATGACGACAGTCTGGACGACCGCGACGCGCTGGGTGACCAGTTGGCGGGGCTGTGGTGGACCTTCCTGTTGCGCGGGGTTTTGGCCGGAGCGCTGGGCATCGCGGCCCTGTTCTGGCCGACGGGCAGCATCTCACTGCTGTTGCGGTTGGTCGGCCTGTTGCTGGTGTTCGACGGCGGCCTGACCTTGCTGGGCTTTGGACGACGCGGCCTGATTGGAGGCGCCGGGATCGGCGCCTTGTTGATCGGGTTGATCTTACTGATCTGGCCCGAGGGCGTGGCCCGGCTGACCTTCTTCCTGCTGGGCGCATGGGCGCTGATCATGGGCGTTGGTTCTCTTATGGCTTGGCGGCAGATGTCGGATCAACACCCCGATGCCGCTTCGGTCCGCAACTCGGGGATCGTGGCGTTGGTAATCGGTCTGGCGCTGATCTTCTGGCCCGGAAGCGGCATGATGGCGCTGGGCTGGGCTATCGCATTCGGGGCACTGGCCTTTTCGGCTGTGATGTTCTGGCTGACCGCCCGTTTCAAACGCGCCCATGATCGCGTGGCGATGCGGGTGGTCAATCGCTGAACCATTCGCCACAACGCAAACAGGCCGGGCAAAGCCCGGCCTGACGTATGGATGACGGCCGCAACGCGGCCTGAAGACAGGCGTAGCCTCAGTTCGAATGCGACCCGTGACCGCCCTCGTCCTGACGCTCCAGATCGACGGGAATCTCGATCTCAACCTCGCCCGCCTTTTCAAAGATCAGGGTTACGGGAACCGTTGCGCCCTGTTCGAACGGAGCGGTCAGCCCCATGAACATCACATGGTCGCCACCACGTTTCAGCATATGGGTTTCGCCCGCAGGGATGGCAAAACCTTCTTCGACATGCACCATCTTGGCCACGCCGCTGTCATCGACCTGATGGGTATGCAGTTCGACCCGCGTCGCCGCATCGGATTCCGCGCCGATCAACCGGTCGTCAGCTTCACCGGTGTTCTGGATCATCATGAAGGCCGCACCTGCCTTGGCCGATTTGCCCGACGACCGGGCATAGGCGTCATCGACAGAAATTGTATCCTGCGCAAAAGCAGTTGTGGCCAAGGTTGCGGCAGCCAAAGTGGCGAGCAGTTTGGATTTGAGGGACATCGCGTCTCTCCTTACTTAGATATTTGATAGGAATGGAGAATTTTCTAAAACAGAACCGGCGGCGCACGCGCCGGTCTGTACGGTACCGGGAGCGCAATCAGGTTTTCTGCCTTGTGCACGGGCGCGGGCAGTGCTGCCGCCGGTGCCACAGGCAATTCGGGTGCCGCGACCGCAATCGCACCCAAAAGGGTCAGCGCATAGTCGGGGCAGAAATGCGGCGGATGCGTCGGCTGGCCCCCGGCGTCCATATAGACCACCACCGGACCCGAGCCTGTGCACAGCACGACCTGCCCCACCGCCCTATCCATTCCGCGAGATGCGGACACCCCCTGCCCCGTAAGAATAACGAGGAGTGACAGTGCCAAAGGCAGGAATCTGTTCAGAAAATGTTTCATTCTGCGCCAGATATAAGCCCGACGCAAAGCGGGCTTCAAGCGCAAACGGATGCGCCCGAAGCCCGATATTTCAGGTTACGTATCAGCTGTCCACGCCAGGACGTTTGACAGATCCTTTGGTCAGGCTCGTATGCAACCTGTTCACCTGTCGTTGCATCCGAAAGCATGTCCCAAACGTTTTGCCTAAAAAGGCCGCCAACAGGGAGAGATAATCAGATAATTTGAAAGACATGAAACTGAACTCCGCCAGATGAATATGACTAAACATAAGGCGAGCAGAGCAAGGTGTATGTGAACAATATCACCAAGGGGTGAATTTTAGTTCCAATTCAGGAACAGCCCACGAAAGAAAAGACCCTACACCTTGCGGTACAGGGCCGAATTCTTCTCAAGTAAAAAGGGCTTAGGCCGAGGCTTGTGCCTTGGCGATTTCCTTTTTCACTTTCAGCGCGTTTGCCGACAGGTCTTCGTCCTTGGCTTTGGCCAGGAACGCGTCCAGACCACCGCGATGGTCAACCGAGCGCAGCGCAGCAGCCGAGATGCGCAGCTTGACGCCACGACCCAGGGATTCGGACTGCAGGGTAACGTCGTTCAGGTTGGGCAGAAAACGACGACGAGTTCTGTTTTTGGCGTGGCTGACATTGTTGCCAGTCATCGGGCCTTTTCCGGTCAGTTCGCAACGGCGCGACATGGTTTCTTCCTTTGTTTCTGGAGGCCGGGCATTACACCCTCGGCCAAATCACAAGGGGCGCAACCCGAAGTCGCGCCCGAAAACTGGTTGGATGCGTGTAGTGGGAATCGCAGGAAGGGTCAAGACGGATCACGCGAATTCTTTAAGCCGACGTCACTGACCGGATAGGTTTGTGCCCGCAACAGTGGTTTGTTGTTCTTTCGGTGCCGTTCCAGCAGGCGCGCCTGCTGCCGCCCACGCGGAATTAACCGCGCAGGCATCGGAGACAGTCGCTTTTCGATCAGTTCTGGAAAAATTTCAAAAATCTCACGCCTTGCGTCCACACCAATCGATTTCAGGGCCTCGGCCCCGGTGAACAGGCTTTCGGTCGGGGCGTTTTCGGCGAAGATCACCTGATGGCGATCGAACAACAGGTGAAAATACTCCACCCTCGCAACAGATTCATCGACGAAAATCCCCGGCAAAACGGTTAATTTGATCGCCGGGATCAACACTTCGGATGTACCGAACATGCGTTCCGCGATCTTTGACTGCACCAGCATCCTGTGTTGACGCGAAACCAGCAGGTCGCGCCGGGGCAGCTCGGTGCCCAGCGCCCCTGTCAGGATGCGAACCGGCCAAAGGCGCGGATTGTTCAGCAATGCAGCCCGGTCAAACCCACGGCGACCAATCCACCGGATGTTTTGCAGCCCGTCCTCCATGGTGGGGATCATATCCCCGATCCGCAGATCTTGAATCGGGCGTTCTCCGGTCTGCGTCAGTACAGCGGTGTCGCGGGTAAAGCAGGGAACCCCCGAGCCGTTTTCGAACGTCGAATACGTGACCGCGATCCCGGACGGCAAGGTAAATGTGCCACTGGACAACGAATAGCCGACACCATCCTCAACCGTGATGGTGCCGAAAACGCTGTCATTGATCACCGTCCCTACGGGTAGATTCAGCGTGTCCGTTCCGTTGCCACCGCGGATATCGCCGTCGACGGATGTACTGCTGAAATTCAGAGTATCGTCACCGCCCCCCAGACGAATGGACCCAACGGTCGAGCCGGTGATGTCAACGGTGTCGGCATCCGACCCCGATGCAACGCGGTCGCCAATGGTGCTGTTGGTAACCGTTATGGTGTCACTTCCGGCATTGCCGAGCACGTTGTCGGCGATGACACTGTTGGTGACATTTATGTCGTCATCACCACCCCGCCCCCGGATATTGTCAATCGGAGATCCCTGCGGGTTCCCGTTCAGGGTACCGCTATTGTTTGTGACGTCGATATCGTCGTCGCTATTTGTCCCATTTATGCGGGGCATTCGGACCGGTCCTGTACGTCGAGGGTGTCAGAATAACACTATTCTGCGCCACCGTCAGGTCACAACACAACTCTGGATGGAAAGTCCGCCGCACCCAAGTCCGGGACAATTGCTAACGCGGGATCAGTGACATCAGCATGGTTTCCGCAGCCGCTGAGGGGCTCAGCCCGCCTGCCCGCACCTGGGCGCCCAAGTTTTCCATGTCAGCCCGCGCCTGCGCAGTAGTCAGCTGCGCCAAAAGCGCGGCGCGCACCTCCTGCTCGAACCAGTACTGCGCTTGCGCCGCCCGGTTCGTGTCCCAGTGGCCACGTTCTCGGCGCGACTGGGTGAGGGATTGCATCTCGGACCACGCTCCCTCCAACCCATGTTCCTCGACCGCCGAGACCGTCATCGCCTTGGGGAACCCTTCTGGGTCTTGCGGGCGTTTGCGCAGAAGGCGCAGGGCCCCAGCGTAGTCGGCGCAGGTTCGGGTTGCGGTGGCCTTCAGGTCTCCGTCCGCCTTGTTGACCAGAATCATGTCGGCCATTTCCATGATGCCACGCTTGACGCCCTGCAGTTCGTCCCCGCCCGCCGGGGCCAGCAGCAACAGGAACAGATCCGACATTTCCGAAACCACGGTTTCTGACTGACCGACCCCCACAGTTTCGATTAGGACGACGTCGAAGGCAGCCGCTTCGCATAGGGCAATCGCTTCGCGCGTTCGGCGCGCGACACCACCCAGATGCGACTGGCTGGGCGACGGACGGATAAAGGCATTTTTCTCACGGCTCAGACGCTCCATCCGGGTTTTGTCGCCCAAAATCGAGCCTCCAGACCGAGCCGAGCTGGGATCGACCGCCAGAACCGCTACGCGCAGCCCCTGCCTGATCAGCATCATACCGAAGCTTTCGATAAAGGTGGATTTACCCACCCCTGGCGTCCCCGACAGACCAATGCGCAAGGATTGCCGTTGAGACTTGGCTACATGGGCCAGCAACTCGGTCGCCTGCGCCCGGTGGTCGTCGCGGCCGCTTTCGACCAAAGTGATCGCCCGAGCCAGCGCGCGGCGTTCACCGTTCAAAATCCTGTCGCCCAGCTCAGCGGTATTCATGCACGTCCCCCTACCCGATTTTCGCCTTGATGGCGTAGCGGAACGGGGTTTGTCCAGTGCCAAGAACCGTGAGAATTGCCGCAGTGCGTCGGAACTGGACCTTGCCGGGCGGTTGGCGGATAAAGCCCGCATGACACGCCTGCCCATCGACGACGCCATCCCTGACCTGCTTGCGACCCTAAAGGCCTCGGGCCGCGCCGTGCTACAGGCGCCTCCGGGTGCGGGCAAGACTACACGGGTGCCTTTGGCAATGCTCGACGCGGGCTTGTGCAACGGCAAGATCGTAATGCTGGAACCGCGCAGGCTGGCCGCGCGCGCAGCCGCCGAACGCATGGCTGAAACGCTGGGTCAGCGCGCGGGTGAAACGGTCGGCTACCGGGTGCGCGGCGACACCAAAGTTTCGAAATCAACGCAGATCGAGGTTGTCACCGAGGGCATCCTGACCCGAATGCTGCAATCCGATCCCGATCTGCCAGGTGTCGGTGCGGTAATCTTTGACGAATTCCATGAACGGTCCCTGAACGCTGATCTGGGTTTGGCTTTGTGCCTGGAAGTCACCAGCGCGCTGCGGGACGACCTGATCCTGTTGGCCATGTCCGCGACACTGGATGCTGAGCCTGTTGGGCGGCTGATGGAGGCCCCATTGGTCACCTCTGAAGGGCGCAGCTATCCGGTCGAAACCCGCTGGCTGGACCGGCCTTTGGCTGCGCAGGCAAGGCGATTGGACGCTCTGGTCGATCTTGTGATTCAGGCTGAAAGGGACACGCGCAAAACCGGCGGCGGTGTACTTGTGTTCCTACCCGGCGAGGGCGAAATCCGGCGGGTCGAGACCGCCTTGTCCGGACGTTTGCCTGGCGATTGCGTGGTACGTCCCTTGTTCGGAGCGATGCCCTTTTCCTCCCAACGAACCGCGATTGCGCCGGTTGACGAGGGCCGCAAAGTGGTGCTGGCCACGTCGATCGCCGAAACCTCGCTGACCATTCCCGACATCCGTGTTGTGGTCGACATGGGCCAAGCGCGGCGGGCGCGTTTCGATCCAGGCTCGGGCATGTCACGGCTGGTGACCGAGCGCGTGACGCGGGCCGAGGCCACCCAGCGTGCAGGCCGCGCCGGGCGCGTAGCCGAAGGGGTCTGCTATCGGTTGTGGTCCAAGGGAGAAGAAGGCGCTCTGGCCGCCTATCCCCCGTCCGAAATCGAGGCGGCCGACCTGACCGGGCTGGCCCTGGAACTGGCGCTTTGGGGCGCGGGGCCGGGCGATCTGGCCTTCCTGACGGCGCCGCCTGACGGCGCCATGGCCGAGGCCGAGGCCCTGCTGAACATGCTGGGCGCGCTGGATGCCAAGAGGCGGATCACCGATCACGGGCGCGCGCTGGCCGCGCTGCCTCTGCACCCGCGTTTGGGGCATATGCTGGTTCGGGCGGGATCAGACGCCGCGCCATTGGCCGCACTGATGGCCGACCGCGATCCACTCAAAGGTGCCCCGGCGGATATGCTGCTGCGGCTGGAAGCATTGCGCGACATTCGCGCATTTCAACGCAACAGGGTCTGGCAGGTGAAGCCGGGAGCAGTGGATCGGATCAAGGCCGAAGCCAAACGGCTGCGCAAACAAGGCAACTCCTCCGACCTAAGTCCCGCCTCCATGGCCGCGCTGGCCTATCCCGACAGGATCGGACAGCGCCGCAACGGCGATGTGCCGCGCTATGTCCTGTCGGGCGGCAAAGGGGTTGTGCTGGACAGTAGCGACACGCTGGCCGCCGCGCCCTATCTGGTGGTCACGGATACCGACGGCAACCCGCGTGAGGCACGCGTGCGCATGGCGGCCCAGATATCGGAACGGGAAATCCGCGATCTGTTTGCGGATCAGATCGAATGGGTAGACAGTTGCGAATGGTCAAAGCGCGACCGTCGGGTCGTTGCGCGCCAACAAGAGCGATTCGGTGCAATCACTCTGAGCGACCGCATCTGGAAGAACGTTCCTGACGATGTGGTGGCACATGCCATGCTGAACGGTGTGCGCGATCTTGGCCTGCGACTGGACGGTGCCGCGGCGCGGCTCGCCGCACGGGTGGAACTGGTGCGGGCCGAGGGAGCGGACCTGCCTGATTTCACCGTCGAGGGGTTGACCCAAACCCTTGAAGATTGGCTGCTGCCGATGCTCTCGGGTGTGCGTAGTGTCGACGAGTGGAAACGGTTTGACCTGCTGCCCGCCCTGCGTGCCCGGCTGGACTGGAACCAGACGCAAGAGCTGGACCGCCGCGCGCCGGGCTCGTTTGAAACACCGCTTGGGCGCAAAGTACCGATTGATTACGGAGGCGCAGTGCCCGAGATTTCGGTCCGCCTGCAAGAATTGTTCGGTGTAACCCGCCATCCCGTAGTGGGCGGCGAGGCGCTGAAGATCACCCTGCTTTCTCCGGCGCAACGCCCGATCCAGATCACTCGGGACCTGCCGGGTTTTTGGGCGGGATCATATGCGGACGTTCGCAAGGATATGCGCGCGCAATACCCCAAACATCCCTGGCCCGAAGACCCAACCCAAGCCGACCCCACCCTGCGCGCCAAACGACGGAGACAAAACCGCGATTGACCTTTTGTTCAGGTTTTCAACTAAATGTCTGGGCAGGCGACGAAGGCACACTAACTTCCCAAAAAGGCTCATTGAAGATGCAGCTTTGCGTTGCTATATCTCTGCGGCTTAACGGTAACGCGCGTGCAATTAATCAACTCATGACAAAATGGTTGCGAAACATCTGGGAGGAGGTCGCACGACCCATATTCCTACGCCCCAAGCGGGTGCAGGTTGCTGCGCTGTGCACCCGGGAACGCGAGACCGGAACCGAGGTTTTGCTGATCACCAGCCGAGATACCGGACGCTGGATCATCCCCAAGGGCTGGCCGATCGATGGCAAGGATGGTGCAGAAACCGCCCTGCAGGAAGCCTGGGAAGAGGCCGGCGTGCGCGGGGTCAGCCTTGCCAAAGAGCCGATAGGCCATTTTACCTACGAGAAAATCCTGAACAACGGCTCGGCCCTGCCAGTGTTGACCAGTGTCTACCGGATCGAGGTTCAGGATCTTGCGAATGCGTTTCCAGAAGCAGATGAACGCAAGCGGACTTGGGTGGCTCCTGCGACTGCAGCTGAACGTGTAAATGAGCCGGAACTGCGCGACATACTGCTCCAACTGTAACAGTTTCGCAAAAAATTGAAGACAAAGCGGTTGCTCACGCTCGTGAAACCGTCTAGCCGCGTGCGGCAACGCAAATAAGCCGCGAAATCCCATGTCGAACATGACTACAAAACCCCGTTGGCAGGCGCTGGACAACGACCTGCACCGCATCTCGCGTGTCGAAAGTGCGAGTGTCCATATTGCGCGCCCGATGATGGCACCCGGCATCGCACTGGCCTTTATCGCATTGGCCGGTCTGTCGGCTGCAGTGTTTTTCGGACAGGCCGATGGCGGTTTGATCGTAGTCGCGGCAGCGGTTTTCGGGGCTTATATGGCGGTCAATATCGGTGCCAACGATGTGGCCAACAACATGGGACCTGCAGTTGGCGCAAATGCCCTGACCATGGGCGGTGCGATCGTTATCGCGGCCATCGCAGAAAGCGCGGGCGCGTTACTGGCTGGCGGAGATGTTGTTTCGACCATTTCAAAGGGAATCATCGACCCGGCCTCGGTTCAGAACAGCAATGTATTCATCTGGGCGATGATGGCCGCGCTGATATCGTCGGCGATGTGGGTCAACCTTGCCACCTGGGTCGGTGCACCGGTTTCGACCACGCATTCAGTCGTTGGGGGCGTGATGGGCGCAGGCATTGCTGCAGCAGGTCTGAGCGCTGTCAGCTGGGGCACGATGAGCGCCATCGCCGCAAGCTGGGTGATCTCACCGGTTCTGGGCGGGGTGATTGCAGCGTGTTTTTTGGCGTTGATCAAGACCAAGATCCAGTATCAGGACGACAAGATCGCCGCTGCTCGGCGATGGGTTCCCATCCTTGTCGCCGTCATGGCGGCGGCATTTGCCACCTATCTGGCCGTCAAAGGCCTGAAGCGGATCGTGAAGATCGAGCTGGAGATGGCTCTGCTGATCGGTTTGGCCTCGGGCCTGCTGGCCTGGTCGGTTACGGTGCCATGGGTACGGCGCAAGTCCGAAGGGATGGAAAACCGCACCAAGTCTCTGAAAACACTGTTTGGCCTGCCGCTAGTGATCTCGGCCACATTTCTCAGCTTCGCGCACGGCGCCAATGACGTTGCCAATGCGGTTGGCCCTCTGGCCGCGATCGTACACGCGGCTGAGTTTGGCGATTTCGCCTCGAAAGTGGCGATCCCAAGCTGGGTCATGGTGATTGGTGCCTTTGGGATTTCGTTCGGTCTGTTCCTGTTCGGCCCCAAACTGATCCGGATGGTGGGCAGCCAGATCACCAAACTGAACCCGATGCGCGCGTTCTGTGTGGCGCTGTCGGCTGCAATTACGGTGATCGTGGCCAGTTGGCTGGGACTGCCCGTCAGTTCCACCCACATCGCCGTGGGTGCCGTGTTCGGAGTTGGATTCTACCGCGAATGGCACTCGGATCGCCGCTGGAAGCAAACGAACCGCCAGCGCCCCGCCGAACAGCGCCTCGCCCGCGAAGAGCGTCAGCGCCGCAAGCTTGTGCGTCGCTCGCATTTCATGACGATTGTGGCGGCTTGGGTAATTACCGTACCAGCGGCTGCGGCTATGTCGGCGGCGATTTTCGTGTTTCTGACGGCCTTTACCTAACCCGGCTAGAGCGAGATCTGCCCCGGCAACAGCGCGGTTTCGGGCGCCTGTTCGATCAACGCCCGCACTTTGGCACAGATCGGGGTCGCCACACCAAACTGCTCGCCAAGGCGAATGATCTCACCTTGCAGGCTGTCAATCTCAGTCGGGCGCCCCGCCATCAGATCATATGACATCGAGGTCCGCGCGCTGGGGTCGATGGTCAGCATCCGCGCCGCGATCCGCGAGAACACCGGCGTCGGCAGCCGCAGGATATGCGGTGTTGCCCACGCAGGCAGCGGTGTGGTCGAAGCCACCGGGTGATCTGCTGCCTTGAGAACCTCCAGAGCTTCGACCATCTGATCCGCCATCAACCGCCGCCAGTTGCGATCCAACAATTGCTCTTTCAACGTCAGCCCCGACAGCGCATTCAAAGCATTGTTGAGATTGATAACCAGCTTGCCCCATTGCACAGCATCAATGTTGTCGCTCTCGATAACCGGCAGGTCGGGGCTGCCGAGCCTATAGCCCAGCGCACCGGGACCGCTTTGAATGACAATCTCGCCCGAGGTCGCACGGTGAAAACACGACGGGTCGGTCGGCACCACGTTAAACGGCACCATCCCGGCCCTAACGTCGTGTTCCGGTAGGGTCGCACGCAGAATACGGGTGTTGTCCATTCCGTTCTGCCAAGACAGGATCGGGGTGTCTAACGGTGCATATTGGGCGATCCGGGCGGCAATTTCAGTTGTCGCGCCAGTCTTGACCGTCACAATCGCGGCCTCTGCGTTGGTCAGACAACTTGGGTTCTCAGTTAAGGTCAACATTCGTGCGGGTACGTGACGGTTCAGGCCAGAATAGTCCGTGACCGTTAGCCCTTTGTTGCGGATCGGGTCCAAAATGCGCGACCGGCCCAGCAGAGTCACGTCATGGCCTGCATTGGCCAGTAAGGCCCCACAAAAGCACCCAATACTACCAGCGCCTGCGATCACAATCTTCATGAAGCCCCTCCCCGGCGCGAAGGATCGCCGGGATCAGCGCCTCAGGCAAGGCCCCCTGACGCTTGGTCAGCGCGCTAATCGTGGCCGAGTGCGCTCCAATTCTTCCGAGATCGGAATGAACTCCAGATCATCCCCCGGAGGCAGGTGGAACGCGCCATTTGCCCAATCGGCGGTTTTCCATTCACGGGTGGCGGCCTCGATCTTTTCCTTCGACGATGACACGAAATTCCACCAGATGTAACGATCCTCGTTCAGCGTCGCGCCACCCAATAGCATGAGCCGCGCGCCCAGAGGTCCGGCTTTGATCGAAAGGCGGTCGCCCGGGCGGAACACCATCATGCGGCCTTCCTCGAACCTGTCACCGGCAATTTCGACCGAGCCCTGCGTGACGTAGACGCCCCGGTCCTCGTGATCGTCCGGCAGGGGGAACGTGACATCCGGGTCAATCTGTACGTCCAGATAAAAGGTCTCGGATAACATCGTGACCGGGCTGGTTTCCCCATAGGCCGAGCCGAGGATAAGACGGGCACTGACTCCGTTGTCTTGAATGTGCGGCAAGGCGGCTTGTTTGTGATGCTCGAAATCGGGGGCCATATCCTCATGCGCCTCTGGCAAGGCGATCCAGGTCTGGATGCCAAACAAGCTGTGCTTTTGGGCGCGCGTTTTCGCACTGGTGCGCTCCGAATGAGTGACGCCACGCCCGGCGACCATCCAGTTGACCTCGCCCGGGTAAATCATCTGATGGGTGCCAAGACTGTCGCGATGTTCGAATTCGCCCTGGTACAGGTAAGTGACGGTGCCCAGACCGATATGCGGATGCGGGCGAACGTCGATGCCGCCATCGGTGATGAACTCGGCAGGCCCCATCTGGTCGAAGAAGATGAATGGACCCACCAGTTGGCGTTTGACAGAAGGCAGCGCGCGGCGCACCTCAAATCCCCCCAGATCGCGGGCGCGCGGGATGATCAATGTCTCAAGCGCTGCGTTTTCCGACAGGCACTCGGGGTTGTGGGTCGGGCTCCAACTCATTCCAACTCTCCTGCGATCAGAGGCTTAAGGTTCATAAATTGGTAATATAGGTCAAATTATTGCCAGAAAACTCGCAAATTTGCACAGCTTGGGTGCATTTCCCTCAGCAATCGGTACTTTATGTAATGCCTAAGGCCATAGCCGGGGGAAGAACGGCCCGTCGATACGATCGCCTTCTCGGTAGCCTGCCGCCTCGAACTGAGCGCGCTCATCTTTTGCCCAATCGCCGCGATACCGGATGATCCCGTCCGGCGCCGTCATCCGCAGGGTAAAGCGCCGAACCGTTTCAGTTGGCGTGACCGAGGACAATCCACCGTGCAACGTGCGCATGTCAAAGAAGATGCAATCGCCCAACTGCATATCCCATTGCAGCAGGTCATAAGCTTTTGGATCGGCG
Organism: Ruegeria sp. AD11(2025); assembly: GCF_056542405.1. NCBI lineage: Bacteria > Pseudomonadati > Pseudomonadota > Alphaproteobacteria > Rhodobacterales > Roseobacteraceae > Ruegeria > Ruegeria sp. AD11(2025). Next base: position 53,785 of record NZ_JBQFZU010000012.1, read on the forward strand.
TTGACATCGGGTGGTGGATGATAAGTAAGGCCCGCGACCTCGGTCGGCTCATAGCTTGGATGCCCGTCAGCAAACCGGACCCGCATGAACAGTTTGTCCCATAGGTGCGAGCCCCTGACGAATGCTATCCCGTTCTCCTTGCTCACCGGCTCCAGCGGCAGCCAGAGGACGCACATCGTGCCTTCGAAATCGAAATAGGACAGGTCCTGATGGAACGGCGGGCGCGAGGTTGACCCGGCCTCCCGCAGGAACCAGTTGTCCATCACAAGGTTGATCGAGGATGCGCCCAACAGTTCAGCTGCCAGCGCAGCGCAGGGGGAATGACGCACAAAGTCGGTGAATTGAGGAATTTTATTCCAGGCCCAGTAATCCTCGAAATAGGCCGGGGCGCGCGGGTCTTTGGTATGGCGGGTGAAGTTGTCGGTTGGATCGGCAAGGTCCGCATCGATCCCGTCGCGCAGCAACGTCAGCCAATGATCCGAAAATTTCGAACGCAGAACAACCGCCCCGTCGTGCTTGAAGGCGGCGATTTCATCGGGTGACACTGCTTGCATCTTGTCCATTGGGCAGCCTTTCGGATCGGTATCGCAAAGATGGCACCGTTTTTTAAGCAGGGTCAAAGAAATTCGCGCGCATCGATCACGGGGACGTGAAGGCTGCCTCGGAAAAGGTGTAAACCGTGCTATCTTTGCGCTGTGGCTCGTCCTAGCCCGTTTGGACGACACCTAGCAGGAGGTTCCGACATGACGAATACACGCTTTACCCGTCGTTCCGTGATCGCCTTCGGCGGTACTATTCTGGCGACCGGCACGACGGGCCTGCTGCTGCCCGCGCGTGCGGCGGGGCCGGCCCCCACGCGGTCAATGCGCGGTGGATCCAACAACTACCGTCCCGGCGCGCCCATCGTTGATCGGATCGGTGGCGGCGGGTTCTGGATGACCGGCACGGTGCGCCGCGCAGGTGATGGAGCCCCCTTGCCCGGCCAGCGCATCCAGATCTGGGCGCACACGACCGAAGGGCACGAACGCGACCCGCAGAGCCACGGCGCAACGCTGACAGATGCGAACGGAGTATTTCGGCTGGAGATGCCGCAAATTGTGCCGGCCTTTGGCCAACCACATGGCCATCTGGCCTATGACAGCGGCGAATTCGAGACCGTGTTCCTGCGGCCGATCATGGCGAGTTCAAAGGACAAGACCCTTGCCGCACATTTCGTCCTGCAACCCGCCTGACCTTTTGTGACCCGCGCCCTGTTGACCTGGACTGTTCTGGCCCTGATCCTGGCGGTTCCGCTGATCGCGGCGGCAAACAGCCCGCTTCTGGCGTGGCGTGACCCGGTCTACATCATCGCGGGGTTTGCCGGCGCAGTCGGAATGGGGTTGCTGTTGGTACAACCTCTTCTGGCCGGTCGATACCTGCCTGGTCTTTCCCCATTGGCCAGCCGCCAATGGCACCGAAAGGTTGGCATCTCTCTGGTTGCCGCCATCCTCATTCACGTAGGTGGCTTGTGGGTCACCAGCCCGCCGGATGTTGTGGACGCTTTGCTGTTTGTCTCGCCCACCCCGTTTTCTGCTTGGGGCGTCATCGCGATGTGGGCGGCCTTTGCGGCCGTTTGTCTGGGACTTTACAGACAACGTCTGAAACTGCGGTTCCGGGTCTGGAGGCTGGGTCATACCGGGCTGGCCGCTGTAACCATAACGGGCAGCGTCGTGCACGCAATGCTGATCGAAGGCACGATGGAGATCATGACCAAAACCGCCCTTTGCGCGCTGGTCTTGTTGGCAAGCGCCCGGACGCTCGCCAAACTGCGTGTCTGGGATGTGCGCAGGCGTTAAACGCCCAGACACCAGCGCATTACCGCCTTTTGCGCGTGCAGGCGGTTTTCGGCCTCGTCAAAGATCACCGAGTTCGGCCCGTCCATCACCTCGGATGTAGCCTCTTCCTCTCGGTGCGCGGGCAAACAGTGCATGAAAAGCGCGTCCGGTTTGGCGTGCGACATCAACTCGGTGTTTACCTGATACGGGCGTAGCAGGTTGTGGCGACGTTCCTTGGCCGACTGTGAATCGTGCATCGACACCCAAGTGTCAGCGACCACCAGGTCTGCGTCTTCAACGGCTTTGAACGGATCACGCTCGACCACGATTTTCGAGCCCTTCTTGCGGGCAAAACCCATGAACTCTTCCTCGGGGTCGAACTGGGCCGGGCCGGTGAAGGTCAGGTCAAACCCGAACTGGCCCGCCGCGTGCAGGAACGAGGCGCAGACGTTGTTGCCGTCACCAGTCCAGACAACCTTTTTGCCAGCGATCGGACCGCGGTGTTCCTCGAAGGTCAACACATCGGCCATGATCTGGCAGGGGTGGGTACGGTCCGTCAGGCCGTTGATCACCGGAACATCCGAGTATTCCGCCATTTCGGTCAGAATGGTTTCGTCAAAGGTCCGGATCATGATCATGTCGACATAGCGCGACAACACACGGGCGGTGTCGGCGATGGTTTCGCCGTGGCCCAGTTGCATATCCTTCCCCGACAGTACCATGGTTTGCCCACCCATCTGGCGCACGCCCACGTCAAAGGACACGCGAGTCCGGGTGGAGGGCTTTTCGAAGATCAGCGCAACCATGCGGTCCTTGAGCGGCAGATCATCATCCGGGGCGGCTTTGGGCTGACCCAGTCGGGCCTGCTTCATCTCAGAGGCCTGATCGATCATCGCCCGCAGGTCGCCTGCGTCGGTTTTGTGGATATCGAGAAAATGGTTCATTTCGTTTCGCTTTTGGCTGTCGGGTGGTGGGGTCAGCCCCCCTCACCCAAGGTAATTGGGAACAGATGGAAATCAGGCGGTCGCAAGCTCACCTTCGACCTGAGCAGCAGCCTTGTCGAGGCGGATCATGGCCTGGGCAATGTCATCCTCGGTCAGGGTCAGCGGCGGCAGCAGGCGGATCACATTGTCGGCGGCGGGAACGGTGATGACCTCATTGTCATAGCCCGCGTTCACTACGTCCGTATTGGTTGCCTTACACTTGATACCCAGCATCAGGCCAGTGCCCCGTACCTCTTCGAACACCTCAGGGTGGTCAGCGACCAGGCCTTCCAGCTTTTGGCGCAGCAGTCCAGCCTTGCGGTTCACACCTTCCAGAAAGGCCGGTGTGGCGACCTGATCAATCACCGCACAACCGACGGCGCAGCCCAGGGGGTTGCCGCCATAGGTCGAGCCATGGGTGCCCGCCGTCATGCCACTGGCCGCGTCTTCGGTGGCCAGTACCGCGCCAAGCGGAAAGCCGCCGCCGATGCCTTTGGCGACCATCATGATGTCTGGGGTAATCCCCGCCCATTCATGCGCGAACAGCTTGCCGGTCCGGCCGACGCCGCATTGCACCTCGTCCAGGATCAGTAGCAGCCCGTTTTCGTCGCAGATTTGACGCAGGACCTTGAGCTCAGCGTCGGGGACAGGGCGGATACCACCTTCGCCCTGAACCGGTTCTATCAGAATGGCAGCGGTCTTGTCGGTGATGGCATTGGTGATGCCGTCGAGGTCCCCGAACGTGACATGCACGAAACCCGGCAGCAGCGGGCCGAAACCCTTGGTCATCTTCTCGGACCCCGCAGCGGCGATACCGGCAGAGGACCGGCCGTGAAACGAGCCGCTGAAGGTGATAATCTCAACCTTTTCGGGCTGGTCTTTGTCATAGAAATACTTGCGGGCCATTTTCACGGCCAGTTCGCAGGCCTCGGTGCCCGAGTTGGTAAAGAACACCGTGTCCGCAAAGGTATGCTCGACAAGCTTGTCGGCCAGCGCCTGCTGTTGCGGGATCCGATAGAGGTTCGAGACATGCCACAGCGCATGTGCCTGCTCGGTTAATGCGTTGACCAAAGCGGGATGCGCGTGCCCCAGCGCATTCACCGCGATCCCGGCGCCGAGGTCCAGAAAACGTCGGCCATCCGCCTCGGTCAGCCAAGCGCCCTCGCCCTTCACGAAGGTCAGGGGCGCACGATTGTAGGTCGGCAGAACGGACGGGATCATCGGATCATCCTTTTCGATAAGTTAAGCCCCGTGAGTGATACACGAAGGCAGGGTTCGTCAACAGATTTGGTGGGGTTTGCGCGGATTTACAGCGCGCAATTGATCAAACGGGCCGGTTACGCGGCAATGCGTCGGCGTCGGAGTCGCAGGATATGTACGTGTTTGATCATGTCGGCGCGTATAGCGATACGGTGGCGGTCTGAAAACCCTGAAAATCGCGGCACCCGAAATTTCATACTGAGACGCATGTTTCTTGCTTGCTAATTCCCTGATGCTGGCCCACCGCTAGAGGCATGACGCTCGTACGCCACAACCCTGCCCTTGCGGCCTTGCTGATCGTGATTGCCAGCGCATTCATCGCTGGCACCACACTGCTGGCCAAAGCGCTGGGGACGGATACGCTGGGTCCGGCGCTGCATCCGATGCAGATCAGCCACGGACGGTTTCTGTTTGCCTTTCTGGTGATCGTCAGCGCGGTGGGTATCCTGCGCCCGAAGCTGCGCCGCCCACATTGGGGGCTGCATATCGGGCGGACCAGTTTCGGTTGGGTCGGGATCACGCTGATGTTTGCCTCGGTCGCGTTTATCCCCATTTCTGACGCCACGGCGATTTCCTTTCTGAACCCGGTTTTCGCGATGGTACTGGCGATTCCGTTGCTGAAAGAGGGCGTTGGCCCATGGCGCTGGCTGGCCGCCGCAGTCGCCCTGACCGGAGCGTTGATCCTGCTGCGACCAACGCCTGCCAGTTTCCAGCCCGCGGCCCTGCTGGCCCTGACGGCAGCGGTGGTGATCGGAATGGAGCTGATCTTCATCAAGAAACTCTCTAACCGGGAAATCCCGATCCAGATTCTGCTGATCAACAACGCGATAGGGCTAACGATTGCCTCGGTCGCAGTAAGCTTTGTCTTCCAGATGCCCACGCCACAACAATGGGCAGCACTGGTTGGGATTGGCGTGCTGATGGCCTGCGCGCAGGCCTGTTTTGTCAACGGTATGGCGCGCGCGGATGCGTCCTTTGTGGCTCCGATCAGCTATGCCACGCTGATCTTTGCCGCCCTTTACGATTTCGCGGTTTTCGGCGTGATTCCGGATGCGATCAGCCAGATCGGCTCGGCCATCATTCTGATCGGCGGGCTGATCCTGGTGTGGCGCGAAACGCGGCAGCGTCAGGCCTTGAGCCGGTAACCGGTGCGCAGCATCTGCCATGTGATCCCACCGACCGCAAGTGTTGCGCCAGTGCAGACGAACATACCCAACCACGGAGAGCTATCGGACACGCCGATCATCCCATAGCGCAAGCCGTCAATCAGGTAGAATACCGGGTTCAGATGGCTCAGGCTGTTGAGAACAGGAGGCAGCGCCTCGACCGAATAGAAGGTACCCGACAGGAAGGCCAGCGGAGTGACGATGAAGTTTGTGATCGCCGCCATCTGGTCGAACTTGTTGGCGAAGATACCGGCAAAAAGACCCAGAGCGCCCATGAAAGCACCGCCCAGGATCACGAAGATCAGGGAAATCAACGGGTTTTGCGGTGCAATAGACAGGAACACCAGAAACGCCGCCGAAACGACAAAGGCGATCAGGACGCCTCGGGCGATGCCTCCGGCCAAGTAACCAAGCAGAATCTCCAACGGCGACAACGGCGGCATCAGAGTATCGACGATATTCCCCTGAACCTTGGCGATGATGATTGAGGATGAGGTGTTGGCAAAGGCATTCTGGATCACTGTCATCATCATGATCCCCGGCGCCAGAAACAGGATAAACGGCACGCCCATCACGTCGGGTCGCCCCGGTCCAATGGCGATTGTGAAGATCAGCAGGAACAAACCTGCCGTTACCAGCGGTGCCAGCAGGGTCTGTGTCCAGACCGCCAGAAACCGCAGGGTTTCACGTTTGGCCAGCGTGTAGAGGCCCATCCAGTTGACCGCCCCAAACCGGCGCGCGTCCTGATCCATAAGATTCTGCATGTCTGCCCCATAGCTGATTCGAAGACCGCTTGTAACTCGGCCCGCAGTGATTAAAATAGGTCGCTGAGACGAATTCCCAAGGCGGCCCGAATCCGGGGCCGCTTTCCGCTTTTGAAAGGCAACCGATGTCCTGGACTGACGAGCGCGTAGAACTTCTGAAGAAAATGTGGGGCGAGGGCCAGTCGGCTAGCCAGATCGCCAAGGAACTGGGCGGTGTGACCCGCAACGCCGTGATCGGCAAAGTGCACCGTCTGGGCCTGTCGAACCGCGCAACCGGTGCCGCCCCGGCCAAAGCCGAACCCAAAGAAAAACCGGCACCCGCCCCTAAGGCCGAAGCCAAGCCGAAACCTGCACCCAAAACCGAACCCGCCCGCCCGGCCCCAACCCCGGCGGCCGAGGCGAAACCCGCAGTCCCCGCCCGCCGCCAGATCATCCCGGCAGGCCAACCGCTGCCGCCACAGCCCTCGGCCAATGAAATCAGCCCCGAGGCTCTGGCCAAGGTCAACGAGATCGAAAAGAAAGCCAAGAAGCTGACGCTCATGGAGTTGACCGAGAAGACCTGCAAGTGGCCCGTCGGCGACCCCGCAACCGAGGATTTCTGGTTCTGCGGCCTGCCCGTTGAAGCCGGTAAGCCCTATTGCGAGGCGCATGTGGGCGTGGCCTTCCAACCCATGAGCTCGCGCCGCGACCGCCGCCGGTAAGCTTGATCTGACAAATAGGCTGGCCGCTCGCCCAATGGCGGGCGACCAACCTTACCACTATGTTTTCTTTACAAGATTTTTTCAGATTCAGTTCAGATTGAATCCTAAATACTATTTCTGCGGCTACGCTGCCCTTATCTTTTTGGCATCTTTCCAGCCATTTGTCGGGCGACACATAGTATTGCCATTCATCGACAGCTAAGTCATTGATTTTGAGTCATTCGATTTTTGATGGGCGCACGGGTTTTGCCATTTGCGACTCAAGGGTTTTCCGTCAGGCTGAAACCATCGCAAAGCGGCAATTGCCCTTCTGTTTAACAGATACGGGCAAAAGCCGTATGCACAGGCGGATCGCACGCTCTAAATTGCTTTAGGTTGCAACGTGCGAAACATCCCTGTCTGGCGAATAGATGTCGAGAATGTTCCAATGCCCGGTTGTTGGTGTCGGGTTGTTGATCATTGGGACGTCAAGAACGGTTGGTTTGCCGCTGGCGATCGCTGCTTCTAATGCGGGCAACAATTCATCAGCAGTACTGAGCCTGTGCCCTTCTGCACCGTAAGCTCGTGCAATGTCTGCGTAACCCGGTCCGTTTGCAGGAGCTGCCGCTGATCCAGGGAACGTTGTTCCATAAGTCAGACCGTAGTGCGCCTTTTGAAGACCCGCGATAGTGCCGAAGGCGTTGTTGTTCATAACCAGCCAGATGATGCCCAGATCAAGTTCGACAGCCGTTGCCAGCATTGACGGGTTCTGACCGAAACCGCCATCGCCAACCAGGCTGATCACCACACGTTCAGGTGCTGCCAGCTTCGCGCCGATCGCGCCCGGCGGGCCAAATCCCATCGTCGCGAACCCGCCCGGGGTCAGTATTGAGCCGGGTGTCAGGACATCGAATTGCTGTCCGACACCGTTCTTGTTCCACCCAACGTCCGTGGTGATGATGGCATCCTCAGGCAGTGCCTTGCGGGTATCCGCCAGAATACGCTCGGGCATCATCGGAAAGGCTGCTGAGGTCGCCATTTCCACATTGTGCGCTTTGAATTCCGTCCGGAAGTCAGCGATCTCCTGCTCCAGCGTGGGGTGCTTGAAGCCGTCCGGATACATCTCGCGGGCCACCCGATTGAGTACACAAAGCGCGGCCTTGGCGTCCGCAACGACGCCGATCTCGGTGGGGTAGTTCCGACCGATCTCTTGCGGCTCAATGTCGATGTGAATGACCTTCGAACCGGGAATGTTGAACGTGTAACCGGGATACCAGCTGGAGCAATCGGCCTCTTTGAACCTTGTGCCTACGGCAAAGACATAGTCCGCGTTTAGGCAGGATTGGTTGACCAGTTCTGTGCCCCAAAAGCCAGTCATTCCCAGCACAAGCGGATGGTCGTCCCGCAACGCGCCCTTGCCCATCAGTGAATGCGCGACTGGCAGGCCCATTTGTTCAACAAATTCTCGCAGCTCCTCGCTGGCCTGTGCCAGAAGAATACCACCTCCGACATAAGCGACTGGGTTTTCGGCTTTAGCCAACGCTTCGACAATCTCTCGCGCTGTCTCGTCGTCAATCGACGGTTTCTTGAGCGCGCGCGTGTTGTCACGGATACGGTCGAAGCTGTCCGAGGGGATCACCTCTGAAAAGATGTCCATGGGGACATTGACCAGTACCGGCCCGGGCTGGCCGCTTTCAGCCAGATGGAACGCCTTTTCCAGAATTTCGGCCATCAAGTCTGCACGGTCTACCCGCCAGGCGCGTTTTACGAAGGGTCGATAGATCTCCCACTGGGCGGCGTCTGCATGGAGGTTCACCTCCTGATGCGGATGCTTGCCGTAGTAATGCGTGGGAATGTCACCTGCGATCACAACCATGGGGATACAGTCCAGCGCCGCGTTGGCGACCCCGGTGGCGCAGTTTGTCAAACCTGGGGAGAGGTGAGACAAGACCACCGAGGCCTTGCCCGTCACGCGGGCATATGCGTCCGCCGCGTGGCTGGCGATTTGTTCGTGTCGTACTGTGACGAAATCAATTGGACTTTCGGCCAGCGCAGCCAGAACCGCGATGTTCGTGTGCCCACACAGGCCGAACACATGTTTGACCTCACGACGCTCCAGGAAATCAACGATATGCTCGGCGACCGTCTTGCCGTCTAGTTTCGCTCCGTCCATCACGCGACCTCCTGTCCGTAGAATTCACCGAACAGGTCCGGCTCCGAGGGGCGATCCTCGGGGATCGGACGGCTGACCCAGGTGTAGTTCATCATGTGTTTCATGGTGACGTTTTCGTTGGTGATGTTGCCGCCCCAGATGCCGCAACCCAGGCTGCTGGTCATAGGCATGCCATTGGTCCAGGCGCCTGCATTGGCCTTGGACTGAGGCTGTCGCACCATCATGCGGCTAACCGGAGCCAGACGCGCCAGCCGGTCGATATGATCGTCATTGTGGCTGTAGATGCCGCAGGAATGGCCCTTGCCCCCAGTGTTGTAAATCTGGTTGACCGTTTCCAGCGCGTCATCGAACGTGTCGAAGTGATAAAGCGCCATCAGCGTGGTCAGTTTTTCCTTGGAGAACTTATGCTGCGGTCCGATTTGCCCCTGATTTTCAACCATCAGGAATTTGCGATCTTCTGGGATCGAGAATCCGGCGACCTTGGCCGTTTGTTGAGGCGGACAAGCGATGGTTGGGAAGGTGCGGTTGCCCTTTTCATCCCACATAGCAGCTTCGAGCATAGCCTTCTCTTCATCCGAGCACAGGTACCCGCCTTCGGCTTCAAGCGCCTTGACCATATCGTCGTAAACTGAGCGCTGGATGATGATGTTGCCGTCGGCCGAGCAGCCCGACCCAAAGTCGGAGGTCTTTGAAATGCGAGTGTTCTGCGCGGCGATATCCAAGTCGGCTGTCTCATCGATGACAATGGATGAATTGCCCGCGCCGACACCATAGGCTGGACGCCCTGAACTGTAGGCTGCTTTGACCATGGGTTTGCCGCCCGTCGCCAAAGTCAGGTCGCAGATCTCCATCAGATGTTGCGTCAATGGGATCGACGGTTTGCGAATGGATTGAAACAAGTCCTCGGGGGCACCGGCAGCACGACACGCTGCGCGCATGACCTCGACCATTTCAAAGGTCGTATGAGCGGTTCGCGGATGCGGGCTGAAGATGACGGCATTCCGGGCGTTTGCGGCGGAAACACCGGTCACCGGTGGTGTCATTGCTGGATTGGTCATCGGGATAAGGGAGGCGATCACACCGGCAGGTTTGGCATACTTCACCAGACCTTTTTCCTCATCCACCTCGACGATCCCGGTCGATGGAGTGCGCAGGACATCACGCAGCACCATGTGAATTTTGAAGCGCTTTGCTGGGCGTCCTTCGCGATCTCCGATACCGCTCTCGTCCACGCCTTGCTGGGCCAGACGGGTGAAGGTTTTCTCGTTCCCTGCGTACCATGCAATGGCCTGAGACAGGCGGTCCAGCTTGTCCTGATCCCAATCCTCGATCTCGGCCATGGCAGCGCGGGCGCGCGCCAGCATATCGGCCGCCATGTTGCGGTCGTTTTCAGTGAGCTCTTTGCCCATGATGATCCTCTTGGTGTTTTGGAATTGCTGCATCGGGCACACGACGCTGAGATCGCGCCTTGCCGAATGTTCGTTTGGCGTGGCTGAGACAGCGACGCGCGTGTTCTTCATATCCCAACTCGGCAACGCGGCTTTGGTTGGGCAGTTCGATGGAATAGTCGACGGGCGGCATCCGTTCGATAATGCCGGTGAAATCGATCCAGCCTTCGCCGGGGTACAACCTTGCATCGCGCGCCAGCTGGATCATGCCCTCGCGCGTATCGGCGATGCCGGGCAGGCAATCAGAGATATGCAGGAAGTGAAACAGGCCCGAGGGGACGTGTAGCAACTCTCCCAGATCAACGCGGCTGAGATGCAGATAAAGCGTATCGACCAGAATTCCGCCATTCGGCTGATCGGAGGCACGGACAATATCCAATGCCTCATCCAGAGTGCGCAAGCGAGAGAAGCTCGGGAACTCCAGGTCCACCGTTAAACCGTAGGGCGCTGCCAGTTCACAGGTTTCAGAATAGACGTCGATCAGATAGTCGCGATCATCGCGGGTGTTTGTCCACGCGCTCATGATCATGCGTTTGGCGCCGAGTTCTCCGCCGATCTCCAATGAAGGCTCAAAACTGCGCGGATCGACATCTTCCGTGATGCGCGCAAGTTCGACATCAAGGACTTTCAAGCCGGTGGTAGAGAGAGCAGTTTTGGTGGCATGCACCTGTGCCTTGTCGATTGGAGATTGAGTGAATTCACCGGGCACATGCATCGGAATGAATCGGGGGCTGACGGCATCGTAACCGGCCCGCGCGGCGATATAGACCAGCTCGGGCGGCGTACAGCCAATCAGCGTCAGATGCGCCAAGGAATAGAGAGAGGGGCTTGTGCCAGCCTCTTCGGGTTTCACCATGAACGACAGCTCCACGTGTCTGCGAATCTCAATTTCATCACGCGTTATTAAAAATATCTGATATTATATAAATTATCAACTTTTAATACTGAACAGAAAATAGAAACGCCCGAGCAATAGCCCAGGCGTGTTTTACATTTGTGTTGGCAAAGCCTTAGAGAGTGACCCAGTCCCCTCCGGACTGGTGAGAGCGCACAGAGGCATCAATGAATCGGACACCGTCTGCGCCTTGTTCGACACTGGGGTAAGCAAGCCAATCGGCCGGAACGGTAACGCCATCCCAACGCGCGGCCACGGCCATGGCAAATTCCGTATAGAGGTTGGCCCAGGCTTCGATAATCCCTTCGGGGAAGCCACGCGCGGTACGGATCAGACGTTCCGCACCGCGGCCGATGCCGTGCCCGTGACCTCGGCTGATGATACGATCCGGCTCACCAAACCGATTGAACTTCAGCTGCTCCGAATTCTCCAGATCCCACTCCAAGCCCCCTTCGCTGCCGAAGACCCGCAACCGCAACCCGCCCCGGTTTCCGGGGGCAAGGCGCGTTGCCATCAGAGTGCCCGGAACCTCGTTTTGATAGCGGGTGAACATGAATACCGTGTCTTCCAAAGGCTTTGGCGCGCCGCAAACATGAAACTCGGCGCGCAGGTGGGTCATTGGCAGACCCGAGACAAAACTGGCGAGATGCGCGGCATGGGTGCCGATATCACCGACACAGCTGGTCGGACCAGAAATCTTTGGGTCCAGCCGCCATTTGACGTGGGGCGCATCAGCCGCATCATCGGGCGTCATCCAGTCTTGCAAAAACTCAACATGTATTTGGTTGATTTTTCCGATAGCTCCGTCGGCCACGATTTGCTTGGCTTGCCGGATCACTGGAAAGCACGACATCGCATATCCGACGGCAAAGACCTGGCCCGTGTGCGCGACAGCCTTTTCCAGCCCTTCGGCCTCGGCGACTTCGTTCGTCAGTGGCTTATCGCACAGCACGTCAATGCCCGCCTCCAGAAAGGCTTTGGCCGCTTCGAAATGAACGTGGTTCGGGGTCGTGATCATGACGGCATCTACGCCATCCGGGCGCGACGCCTCGGCCTGTGCCATCTCGTCGAATGACGCATAGCACCTGTCTGCTGGCAGATACCACTCAGCCCCACGCGCCTTGCTGCGCGCGGCATCTGAACTAAGCGCGCCTGCGACGACCTCCTACCGGTCGGTCATCCGCGCAGCCTTTGCTTGCGTGACAGAGATCCGTCCTCCGCCAACAACACCCAGCCGCAAACGGCGAGACAACCGGGGGAAAGGGCCGTCGAAGTTCAGGTCTTCGGGTAAAAGTCTCTCAGCCATTCTGAACCTCCATATCCGGGACCCCTGCGCCCTCGGGCAGTATTTCCACCGCCATGAAGATGCTGGGGGTAATCGTCTCGTATTGATGCCATGGATAGTTGCCTTCAGCGTTATACATCGGCCTGTGCGTCGTGCCGGGGGCCATAAATTCCTCGAGGTAAAGGGTTTCAAGATCCCGCTCACGGCATTGCTGTATTTTGCCAAAGCCTACGATTTGCGTATGCACTTCGCGAAACCCCGGTACCGGGCAGAACGGGTGATCCTTGTGCAATCCGACATTCAATGGGACCGAACCGGAATGGTACATGGTCAGTCCAACGTTACCCACGAAGACCTTTGGCGACATGTAGTGGCTGACACCGCGCAGACGCTCCTCTTGGCGAACATCAAAAGCAGATGGCCATGTATCTTTCACCCATGCGAACAGCTCGTTGTCATCGGCATGGGCGTCGAAACCATAGACAATTACTGCGCGTTCCACGCCGTTAAGCACGCTGTCTTGCACGATCACAGACGAAAGCGGCGCAACGGTCTGATCCTCGACCGAAAGGCCCCTTCCCCCAAGGTTCAGAACAATTGCGCGACCCTCGACAGATATTCTGTCTTCATCGGTGATGTGCTGGACGCGAAAGAATGGCTGGGCAAAGTCGAGTGTCTCAATCGGCATTCGCCAACTCCTTCCTCTCATCGTTCAGGAAATCGACCGGCAAAGGCTCGGGTACCTCGCAACGGCTTTCTATCGTCTGATACGCTCCGAATTTCGGTGCCCGTTCAATTGCGTCCATGACCTCGAAAACGTGGTAGGCAAGCGCGCCACTCGCACGGGGTTGGCGTCCTTCTTTTGCGGCCAGGACGAGGTCCAAAAGGCCGATCCCGCGGCTGTCTTCATTGAACCCATGCTTGTTTTCGACCACTTGCCAGTCTTCGCGACCGGTTGGGCGAGGCTGATGAGACCAGCGCGAGGTGTCCCGCGTTTTCACCCAGACATCCCCCTGAAAGATATTGGCACCATGAACCGGGTCAGGGTCAGGGATGCTGATGGTTCCATCTTCACCATAGATCTCGAACCGCGGCGATTCGCTGTCCCAGACGTCAAAACTCATGGTCATCGACCCGATGGCACCGGACGAAAACTGCAATAGGCTTAAGGAGTGCGTGTCGACCTCGACATCCATCCATTCGCCGTTGCGAGGGCCGTTTTCGATCATCCGCTTGTCGAACGTGCGTCGCGCCATTCCGGCGACCCGGTCAATTTGCCCAAGGCAAAAAAACATGACGGTCAGGTAATAGGGGCCAAGATCCAGCAAGGGCCCGCCACCGACCTGGTAGTAGAAATCCGGGTTGGGATGGTGGCGCTCCGTCCCGTGGGTCCCGACATGGGCAAAAACCCCTGTTGGTTTCCCGATAGCGCCTTCGTCGATCAAGCGCCGAACGGTTTGCCAACGACCGCCCAGAAACGTGTCGGGTGCGCAACCGACCAGTAGCCCCTTTTCAGTGGCAGTATGCAGGATCGCTTTTCCATCCGATCGGTTCATGACCAGTGGCTTTTCGGAATATACGTGCTTGCCCGCCTCTAACGCACGCAGGCTGATTTCGGCATGCGCCGCCGGAATTGTCAGGTTTAGAACACAGTCGATTGTCGGATCGTCGAACACCTCATCCGGCGTGCAGACCTTGGCGATGCCGTATTGATCCGCCTTGGCGCGGCTTTCTGATGGATCGAGGCTTGCGCAAGCCACGACCTCGACGATCGAAAATTTGGATAGTGTTTTTAGATAGATATCACTGATACGACCACAGCCGATAAGGCCGACCCGGAAGGATTTCGATGTCTCACGTGTCATCATTCCTGTCTTCGTAGAGGGGTAAGTAATTCGGGGGCATCGGTCCTTTGTTCCGACCGCCCTGCCCCATCTGCTCCCAGGCGTGGGCGAGTATTCCGACCGAGCGGGACAGGCAAAACAACCCTCGCGACAAGGGCGCAGGAAAGCCAAGTTCGCAGAAGATCACAGCTGTCGCGCCATCGATATTCATGGCAATAGGTCGACCTCCGCGTTGACGACCGAGTTCGGCCTGAACCTCTTCTCCGACATCGGCAAACCGACCAGAAACTGTGCTTTCTGCCGCCGCATCACGAACAAGTTGCATCAATCGTGGTGCACGTGGGTCAACAGGCTTGTGAAACCTGTGACCAAAGCCAGATACGATCTTGCCGTGGGTCTCGCGCCAGCTGTCCAGACCGTCCTTCACAGCGTCATTCAACGATGCTCCGCAATCCATGCGAGCCGAGATATCATAGTACAGCTCTGCGCACTGCTCTCCTGCCCCGCCGTGCACGTCTCCCAGCATGTTCACCGCAGTCGCCATCGCATTATTGAGACCTACCCCGCAGGTCGCAGCCATACGCGCCGCCGCGATCGAGGGGGCCTGCGGACCGTGATCCACGCCTGCGACCAAAGCTGCCTCGAAAAGGCGCGCTTGTGCGTCGCTGGGCAGATCGCCCCGCACCATTAGCCAGATCATCTGCGGGAATGAAATGTTCCCGATCAGGTCCTCTATGGCGTTGCCACGAAAAGCGATCTGACCGGGCTTCATGTCGATGATGGAGGTACGCCACCATTGGCGAACGGCGCGCTCATCCATCGTCATGTTTTCATCCAGCACAATCATTGAGTCTGCACCTCTTTGAGCGTCTGGGTTTTGCTTTGCGCAGCGAGGCGAATGGGTGCATTGCGCGCACCGTAACCGGCATAGCCCATACGGCGTTCAACAATTTCGAAGAAGAAGCCGTTGAAGATGGGGCGGCTGTAGATCTGAAAATACTCAGCACCCGCTGCCCGATCATAGAGGATGTTACCCCGTTGCAATTGGGCGATCAGATCGTCATCCAATCCGAAAGTCGCTTGCAGATCAGCATAGTAGTTTTCAGGGATGGACAGGCTGGGAAAGCCGGACTTGAGCAACTGGGCTGAGGTTTCAAAAATATCATCCGACTGGAAAGCGATATGCTGAACACCGGCCCCAAATCCATCGTCAAGAAATGACGCTGCCAAAGTTCGACGCCCAACTGCCCCATTCAGATTCAGGCGCACTTCGCCCTCCAGGCTTTCGATAGCTTGACTTTGCACAACACCTGACGGGTCGGCGACGTTCACGATAGGGGATTTTGCCATCTCAAACGTCGAAATGTAGTAGAGCAGCCAGCTTTGCATCTCATCGTGACGCATCGTCTGGGCCAGATGATCGATACGGCGCAGACCGGCAGGCTGGGTCGCTTTGGTTTTTGCTACCGGTTCAAATTCGATATCCCATACCCGGTGCAGATCGGATTTCTCATCGATGAAATGGACAACATTGCCGCCGACACCACGGATGGCCGGGATATCCAGCTCTCCGGTCCCCACCGGTTGTGAGAAATCCGGTGCGCCCAACGCGGTGGCGCGCCGAACCGTCTGATCCGCATCTTTGACACGCAACCCCATGTCACAAACGGAGGGGCCGTGACCCAGGAACGCCGAATGGGCAAAGCCTTCCTTTTCGGTATTCACAACGATGTTTATCGCGCCCTGCCGCCACAACTCGACGGACTTGCTCACATGCTTTCGCTCCATTCGAAAACACATTGCTGACAACATATCTGCCAGCTGCGCGCCGCTTGTTTCGTCGGCTGTAAATTCGACGAACTCAAAGCCTGACGCATAGACGCGTTCCGGTAGGCCCGGGATGCCGAAATCGGTTCCCGGCTCGGTCCGGGATACCTCATCCAGGACGTTCACCAGCGACCTGTAGCTGTCTCGGGCCAGTGTTCGGCCACCGGGTTGAGGAGCTGCTTCGTTGACGCGCGCAATGGACCAAGGCCCCTTGTACCCAGCGCGGGACAACACCCGCACAAATCCCGCAAGGTTCAGCGACCCAAGCCCCGGAAGAAGCCCAAAGTGCCGCTTGAGCCGACGTATATCCATCTCAAGCCGGGGTGCATCGGACAGTTGCACATGGAACAGCCGCTCTCCGGGAATGCCCCGAAGGCGGGCTGGTTTGGACCCGTCGGCAAGCGAGAAGAAGGAGTTCAAGGCCAGCCCCAAATGAGGGCTGTCGATTGCTTCAACGACGCCTAACGCCTGCTCATCCGAATGAATAAGATCCGACCATGGCAAGCCCATATAGGCCAGACGCAACCCCATCTCTTTCGCGATCTGGGCCGCCTCGCCAAGATCTGAGATTACCTGTTCTTCGGTCGCAGCGGCATCGACCTCGAACGCAGACCCCATGAGCAGTAGTTCCGTTCCCAACTCACTCATCAGGTCGAGTTTGCGCTTCAGTCGATCAAAGGCGCGCTCACGTCCGGCATCGGGCTGGCCTTCAAGGTTATGGAAGGGTTGTAGCAGGCAAATCTTCAGGCCGAGGTCCGACGCAATATCGCGGATGTGCGAAGGCGGCCCGTCAAACGCGGTCAGGTCAGGTTCGTGCAACTCGACGCCCCCGAATCCCGCTTCAGCGATAGCACTTAGTTTTTCGGCCAGATCACCGGGGATCGACGTTGTCGAAACCGAGAGGCACATTATCCCTGATATCCAAACATACGCGGCAACCACAGGACCAGATCCGGCATCAGCATCATTATCACTAGAGCGTAGATGAGAACCGCGAGGAAGGCCCAGATTTCCGAGATGATTTCACGCAGCGGAATGTCCGTTACGGCGTTGATCACAAAGAGTAGAATGCCATAGGGAGGCGTGATCAGACCGATCATCGAGTTCACGACAACCAACACCCCGAAATGCACCAGATCAATCCCGAGCGCTTCGCAGGTCGGAATGAACAGGGGCACAATCACCAGGATGATCGTTGTTGCGTCTAACACGCATCCCAGCGCGAGGATCAGCAGGTTAACCAGGATTAGGAACACAATCGGGCTGACATCAGAACCTTCCAGCAAGGCCGAGATCGACTGTGGAATCTGCTCCTGAATGACGATGAAGTTCAGAATGAACGCGCCACCGATGACTACCCCAACGGCTGCCGACGAACGGGCACTGTCAACGAAGACCTGATAGAGACCACGGAACGACAGGGCGCGATAGAAGAACGCTGCCAGCAGCAGGGCATAGAATGCGGCCACCGCGGCGGCCTCGGTCGGTGTAGTGACACCCCCGTAGATGCCATAGAGCAGGATCGCAGGCATCAACAGCGCCGGAAACGCGTTGGCGGTTTTTGCGGGCAACTCGCGCAGAGGAATGGGTTCTTCCAGGGCAAAGTTTCGCTTTCCGGCCAGATAGTAATTCATCGCCATCAGAACGACGCCCATGATCAGGCCCGGCAGAATACCAGCAAGGAACAACGACCCGATAGACGCCTTTGAGACCAGCGCATAAAGAACCATCGGGATCGAGGGCGGAATGATCGGACCAATCGTCGCCGACGCCGCAGTGATTGCGGCTGCATAGCCCCGGCTGTAACGGCCATCTTTGGTCATCATCTCAATGATAATCTTGCCGATGCCTGCCGCGTCCGCGACTGCAGAGCCGGACATGCCGGAAAATATCAGCGACGCGACCACGTTGACGTGACCGAGGCCACCCTTGAACCGCCCGACCGCAGCGACGCAAAAGTTTAGAAGACGGTCCGTGATCGACCCCGCGTTCATGATATTTGCAGCGACGATGAACAATGGCACGGCAAGCAGGATCGTGCTTTTGTAGAAGCCTTGCAGGATTTTTTCACCCGCCAGCGCGACGTCCAGACCAGCGACGCCCAGATACATCAGTGACGCCAAAAGGATGGAATAGCCGATAGGGGTCCCGATGCCTGCCAGAACAAAGAGTGTGAGCAGGCAAGAAAGAAGTTCGAAACTCATTTTCTTGCGCCCTCGTCTTCTTCCACGTCAACGCGGGGATGTTCGTCGACCACGTTGTATCCCACGACCATTTCAAGTTCAGTTTTTGGTGGGCCGTTGCGCATGATGTCAAAGAACAGCCAAGCATACCGCGCGGCAACGACCAGCATGAACACGGCATAGATCGAAAACACGGTGCGCAGCGGTATCTTCTCGCCCGAGAAGGGATTGCGAACCGTCGCGGTCTTGCGGATTTTCATCCAGTCGATGTAGTCCCACGTCGGTAGGAAACTGTAGAGCATCCCGACCACGATTGCCGCAGCCGCGAGCATCGCAAAGACCTGACGGACGCGCCGGGGCACAGACAGATAGATAATGTCGAACTTTACGTGATCCCTCTCGCGCACGATGAAAGCGCAGCTGAAGAAGATCACCCAGACCCAGAGAATGCCAATCAGTTCAAGAGTCCAACCGGCGGGCGTAAAGAAGTACCGCAGAAGAATTTGCAGAAGGAAGATCAGGAAGATTGCCGCCAGCATCCCGCCGGCAATCGCTTCGGTCAGTCGGGAGAACCCCTTTATGAAGCCTTTCATTGCGGTTCTCCCTTCCTTCTTCAGATGAGCTTAGTTGCCCAGAGCGTTGATCTGCTCCAGAACACCGTCCGGCCATGATCCGGCGAACTCGCTTTCCAGATACATCGACTGTACCTGATCCCGGAACGCCGCGAGGTCGGGCTCATAGACCTCCATGCCCTGCTCTTTCAGGAAGCTAACAAGGTCCTCTTCTTTCTGAAGCTGCTTCTGGCGACCAGCTTCAGCCGCTGCGTCGGCAGCTTCCTGAACCTTGGCTTGCTGTTCCGGTGTCAGCCCGTCCCAAACTTCTTTGCCGATGGCGATGTAGTTCAGGTCAACCAGATGAGACGTCAAAACGATCTGATTGGTCACTTCGTAGAACTTTGCGTCCACAACGGTCGGCAGTGGATTGTCCTGACCGTCAACGGCACCGGTCGACAAAGCCGTATATACCTCTGAGAACGCCATTGGTGTCGGGGCAGCACCCAGTGCTTTGCCAAGGAACTGCCATGCATCTGTGCCCGGCATCCGCAGGTTCACACCTTCCAGATCAGCCGGAGTGCTGACGGTCAGTTCGTCCTTGGGTTGGCGCAGGTTCACCTGACGTCGCCCCAGATACATGACCGACAGCAGTTTGACGCCCAGTTCTTCTTCGGCCTTCTGTTTAAAGGCATCCATCAAGGGATCGTTGAAGACAGCCACCTGATGCGCGGCGTCCTGGTGAACATAGCCTGCGGTAAAGATCGAAAACTCAGGGAAGAACTGTGCCAGTTCCTGCGCCGAGGTGATCGACATTTCCAGGTTACCCCGGCTGATGGCGTCCAACTCGGTGCCTTGGGCGAATATGGTTCCATTATAGCTGGGCTCGTAGCTTGCGAAATCAGCGACCATGGGCGCGAAAACCTCGGCCATGGCGACCGAACGCTGGTCGGTCTCCGATCCTGATGTTGCGAGGCGAAGTTGCACTTTGTCTTCTGCCAGCGCACCGCTTGTTGCGCTAAACAAAACACCGGTTGCAACCAGGGCTGATACAGCAGCCCGGCGGGTAAGTTTGGTAATCACTTTGCTCCTCCCTGAGACATCATGATGTATTTTTCCGATTCTGAGTTTTGACCTATTTTGATAATTTTGCAAGATTTTTTACAAAATATCAGATATTTTTCATTACCTGCGATCTCTGTTGTTGCGTTTCCTGAAGGTTTCCTATCCTGACAGTCTCGCCAGTCCTGCAGGAATTCTGAATGGCTTCAATAACTTGAAGTGTTCTAAAACCTTCCCATCCAGACACAATTGGATCTGCTTCGCGCCGAGCAACTTCAACAAAGTGCCTGAGTTGATTGACCAGAGGGTCAGAGGCACCCTTCTTCAGCGCGGTTGATGAGATTGGCGTCCACCAATCCCTTTGCTCTCTCTGGTAACTCCACAGGCGAAGATCGGGAACAGACAACGAACCATGAGAGCCACCTATCATGTAGCTACTCTCAGTGGTAGAAGGATAGATTGGATATTCCTGAGACGTCATCTCCCAGCTCCACGGAGCGACGATGCTGTCGGACACACTTATGGTCCCAATCGCCCCGCTTTCAAACGTCAACAACGCACCAGCAACATCTTCGTTATCATAACCCCGATGCGATGCAGCCGACTGGGCCTGTACGGTCACAACTTCTCCGGCCAGGTACCGCAGCAGATCCACATCGTGGACCAGATTGACCGAGATAGGCCCTGCACCTGGTTTCTTTCGCCAGGGCGCAGCGTCAAAATACTCGTCTGGCTTATAGAACCAGCAATTCGCATGGACAGCGCGAACATCTCCAATCTTCCCATCCACAATGGCTTCTTTAGCTGACCTGATCAGAGGATTGTGCCGACGATGATGTCCGACCATCAGAGGCACATTGGCCTTCTCCGCTTCCTGAACAAGCTCCAGTGCTGCAGCGGCTTCCACGGCGATCGGCTTTTCGACGAGAACGGGGCAACCGTTTCGAACACACGTGAGGCCTTGTTCGACATGAAGCGTCGTGGGGGTCGCAAGCACAGCTCCATCCGGCGTCAGATTTGCAAACATCTCGCCAAGGGTATCGTAAAACTCGACCCCGTGCTCAACGGCGTACGCACGGCCTTCGTCGCTGGGATCAACTACCGCGACAAAATCAACATGGCGCAACGCTCGGATGGCGTCTGCGTGGCGGCGTCCAACAAGGCCAATGCCGACAATGGCAATGCGAAAGTTCTTAGACACTTTGCTTCCTTCCGGAGGGTCCGGGAAAACCCGGAACCGATGTTTGCGACCGGGCTGCATTGCCCAATTTGAACATGACCGTATTGGGGTTTTTGCGATTCCGCAATAATGTATGATATTTTTATTTATACCATACATCAGTTTGGATTGCTGATGTCTCTGAAAAATGCTAGTTGAACGAAGAAACTGATAATATCGGGTGAAACGTATGGCGAAACAGCCGTCTACGATAGGTGCAAGCACCTATCAGCGCATCAAGCGGGACATCATCTTCGGGGAGCTGCAGCCCGGCTCCAAACTGAAGCTGGACGCCTTGAAGGAGCGCTACTCGGCAAGCCTTTCGACACTTCGTGAAACGCTGAACAGGCTCGCCAGTGACGGATTTGTAGAAGCTCCCGAGCAACGAGGTTTCCTGGTCACGCCGGTTTCACGAGAAGACCTGACCGAGATTTCAGAGCTGCGGGTCCTGTTGGAATGCCACGCTTTGGAGTTGTCCATTGCGAATGGCGACACGGACTGGGAAGGCAACCTTGTTGCCGCACATCACAAACTGCACCTGATGGAACAGCAGCTTCTTAAGGGCGACGAGTCCGAGAAAGAAACCTGGAAACGATATGATTGGGAGTTTCATCAAGCGATGATCGCAGCCTGCAACTCCAAGAACCTTTTGTCTCTGCACTCGATCATTTATGACAAGTATCTGCGGTATCAGATGCTCGTGCTGACCTATCGCGGCGAAGAGGCCGTAAGGGAGCACAAGGGCATGTTCGATGCCGCATTGGCCAGAGACGCGGGCACCGCAATCAAGCTGTTGAAAGATCACATCCGAAACGGTCTCTCACATACGCTGGAGGCTATGTAGCTCGCTGTTGTTGCTGCCTTTCACCAACAACTGGATCAGCGACACGGGACCTGATAGGCAAGTTTAATACCTGTGCTTACCAGACGAATTTCGTAAGTTCATTATTCAACATCCTAACCCCGCTGCATCAGGCGGCCTTATTAACAGGGATGAGAACGCTAAGCTTCCGCAACCAAGGGTTGCTCTGCACCACCATTACAAACCCCAAACGTCCCAGTAGCAATTTTATGTGAAGCGATCTCTGGTTGAGTGATGGCCGTTCATTGGAACGAGTACGAAAGGCTGCCTCGCGAGACGATGCTGTCGTTGACCCTTCGAAATCGAACGGCTGCTTTGCGCACTCGGCTACCGCAACGAAAAACACCATGGGCGGAGAGCGGAAATTCGCTGCGACAACCACCAACGGCTGAGATGAGAATAAAACGGAACTTTGAACTCAACCTCGTCTGTACTGACGAGACAAAGGTTGCTTGGATAACTTCAAGTGGATTGAGAACGGCACTCGAATTCAGAATCGCCGAAAGCTCTGATCCGTCAATTTTCGTGCATCAACCCCACTCCCTGCTATTGCTTGCGATGAGCGTCGCTTCGATCGGCGACACATTAGAAACTCGCGCTGCAAAAAAATGTTAGCTATGAGAAAGGAGAACGGAATCTGATCTCGATAATCGAATTCTCTCCAACCATACCCTTGTCCGATATCCAGGAGACAAGTGATTTCCTGAGGAGAACCTGGGCATGTCTACGTGATGACGCCAAAGTTGGCTTTAAATACATTGGTACGAGGCGTTTCCAACACCTGCCGCGAAGGTCCGGTTCCCGCCCATTTTTTAAAAAACAACGTGTTCTGGCACATAGAGTGACGGCGCAGCCTACGCTTCCGCACTTGTTTTGGGGCAAGTGGGATTTGGACAAGCCAAACGCCCCTGGCCATCAGGGGTAAGACGCTGCCTTCTCCCTCGGGCAAACCTGTTAGATAACACCGTGTCCTCGGCAGCGCCTGCGGGCCGCACCACTATTGTCGAATAGCATTGCCTCGCCAACATCCGCGTTCGCCACGTGGCAGATCAGCAGGAACAGGCGTCTTCGGCGTCTGATCTGCAAATAAGCCCAGATTTTCCCAAAAGGAAGTCAGGATCAATGAGATCGGTCTAGGTGCTGGATAAAAGAAGTGAGGCGAAAATGGCAAGGTTTTGTCGCTGGTGGCAGAACTGTGTGTCGCCCTACACCATTTGATCGAACTGTCTTCGAGCCGGACTATTCCTTCGGAACTTTCCCATTCGGAATACAGGCCAGGTATCTCGTGGTTTGGATTGCACCTACGGTGCCGTTGATCCTTTCAGTTATGGTTTTCATCGGGCTGCGCCGGATACCCGCTTTCCTCTCCCATACCCTTTTCGGCGCCACAATTCTTATTGGAGTTTTCTTCACACTAGCCTCTGGCGTGCTCTCTCTGTTTTCCACCATTCAACTGCTCCATGGTCTTACCTTGACAATTGCATTGGGCTTGGGTTCCCATCTGGTCCGGAAAAGATAGGAACGTATGTCCCTCACGTTTTGCAATGCTTGGAATAGCGGTGTCGGTTGTCGCAGCGCTGTGGTCTTTGCTGACCGTCCCGATGATCCTTGTTTAAACACGTGTGATCGCGGATGGTTCATCCTATTGCATGGCCGAACATGTGGAAAATTCTCCGATCGAAACCTTGCGCCAACTACGTGGGTTTTCATTCTACACAGCAAAGGCCGGCTACAAGTCGACTTCCGAATGGTACTTTCACGGTCTGCTAATTGTCGATGATCCCGAAGAAGAACGCATCTTCAATTGGTCGCCGCGACGAAGGTGTTTCGATCTGGTTGAGCGCCCGGATGCGCTGATCAAACCAGTCACAAAGGTCTGCGTCCCCGGCTGGCCCCTACTGAGCCGGATGCGACGGCAAATCCGGCATCGGCACCCAGCCCGGTAATTCATCCGGTGCGACCGAGACATGCAGGCGTTCTGAGGGATCGCGCCCGACTTTCCGGTGCTTGCGCAACAGAAAAATCTTGCCCCAGCCGCGCCAGGTTCCGACCGAAGGCGCGGTGGTCGCAGTCGGGAACCGGTCGCGCCAGCCGTCCGGCAGAGGCAACCCGTGCAGCTCGGCCTTGTCCAGCATCCAGATCAGGGAAATGTTGCTGAGCGGCCGCGCCTCTTCGAACCCGTTCAGTTGCCCACCGACATCGCCATGGGTGCCCCGGAACCAGACCTGTTCGACGTGACCATTGAAATCAGAGGTACACTCCCACAGAACCGGTTCATAAACCTCGCGCGTCTCGTCCAGCGCCATGGCGTGATAACCGTGCCGGGTAGCAGGTCCGAGCTGATGATTGTGGAATGCGTGCTTTTCCTCGGCCCGGCGCCACAGCAGCGGCAGGCGCAGGCCCAGCGCTTTGACAGTGTCCCAGACACCGATCATCTCGATGGCGATTTCTTCGTGGCAGAACTGATCGCGGAAATACCGGGCTGCTGTGCCGTCGGGATTGCATTCGTAGTGGCGGTAGGCCTGTTTGATATTGCGCACGGTGGCGTGCTCGGCCTTGAGCAGGCCAATCATGTCGATCACCCCGGCAAGGCTGCGCACGCCGTAGGCCCCGCGCGAATAACCGATAAAATAGATCC
This sequence comes from Ruegeria sp. AD11(2025), assembly GCF_056542405.1. NCBI lineage: Bacteria > Pseudomonadati > Pseudomonadota > Alphaproteobacteria > Rhodobacterales > Roseobacteraceae > Ruegeria > Ruegeria sp. AD11(2025). The sequence continues at coordinate 78,439 of NZ_JBQFZU010000012.1, forward strand.
GATCACCGGGTTTGTAGCGCGACGCCAGATAGCCATAAGCGCGACGGATCTGCCGGTTGATCCCGCGCCCCATCATCACGTCCAGCGAGGTTTTCCAGCTTTCCCACTGGACCCCCGCTTCGTAGAACACCGAGACCTTGCCACCCATTTCCTGACACAGACGGAACGCCTGACCCGCATGGGTTTCAAATCCCGGCTCCAGAGTCGACATGGTGCCGTCGAGGATGATGACATGGCTGACAGGCTCACGGTGCAGCGCCTCGGCCGAGTGCTCGGACCGCAGAGGCCGCCCGAGCCATCCCAGTACCTTTCTACTCAGCCGCGACAGAACCATGTGTCAACAATTCCCATACTCTGCTGGGTGTGAAAGGCATATCCGCCTGCCGCACCCCGTGATCCCAAAGCGCGTCCTGAACCGCGTTTGCCACAGCGGCCAGCGCGCCCACGGTGCCGGCCTCTCCGCAGCCTTTCATACCCATCGGGTTGGAAGTTGACGGAACCGGCGCCGAGGTAAACTTTATCATGGGTATCTCGGCCGCGCGGGGCAAGGCGTAGTCCATCAACGAAGCCGTGAGCAGTTGCCCTTGCGCATCATGCACAACATGCTCGGTCAGGGCCTGTCCAATGCCCTGGACCACACCGCCATGCACCTGCCCTTCGGCCAGCATCGGATTGATAAGGTTACCAAAATCATCAACGACTGTATAGTGGTCCACCCATGTTTTACCGGTGAAAGAATCGATAACGATTTCGGCAACGTGTGCGCCGTTGGGATAGCTGCGGGCATCTAGGTTGGCGCGCGCTTCGTGCTGCAGCAGGTCGGTGCGGCCATCGGCGCGAGCCATCTCAGCCGCCTCGGTCAGGGTCGGTGTCAGGTTCGATCCGGGTGCGCGGAATGTTTCGTGATCAAAACTCACGTCAGCCTCCTCGATCCCCATCTTATCGGCAAGGTAAGGCATGAATGCGGCGATCATTACGTCGATTGTCGCCAGCGTCGCCGTACTCTGCACGGTGACCGAGCGCGACCCGCCTGTACCGCCACCGTGGGGCAGTTGATCACTATCCCCCTGAACGATGGTGATCCGGTCCATGGGAATGCCCGTTTGGTCCGACAGGAACTGGGTATAGGCCGTCTCATGCCCCTGCCCGTTTGACTGTGTCCCGACGTAAAGGTTCACGGTTCCATCCTCACAGAATGCGATCTTCGCGTTTTCGGAGGGGTCGCCCAGAATGCTCTCGATATAATAACACAGCCCTTGCCCCCGGATCAGTCCGCGCTCGGCATCGGCAGCTTTGCGGGCAGCAAAACCCCGCGTTTGTTCACCCGCACGGGTCAGGACCATATCGAAATCGCCGACGTCATAGATTTCGCCTGTCGCGGACTTGTAGGGAAACAACTCGGGCCGGATAAAGTTCTTCCGCCGCAGCTCCCAAGGGTCGACACCCAGCTCGCGTGCAGCTCGGTCCATGACCCGTTCAAGCACATAGATCGCCTCAGGCCGTCCCGCCCCGCGATAGGCGTCGACCTGCGTGGTGTTGGTATAAAAGCCCTCGACCCGCAGATAGGTGGTCTGTACGTCATACCCTCCCATAAGCACCTTGCTGAACAGGTCGGTTTGAATCGCCTGCCCGAAATGGCTGTTGTAAGCTCCCAGGTTTACCTTGCTGTGGACACGGTAGGCGGTGATCCGGTGATCGGCATCAAAGGCCAGCTCGGCCAGAGAGGTCAGGTCGCGGCCATGATGATCGGACAGCATCGCTTCGGACCGATCCGACATCCAGTGAACGGGCCTGTCCAGTTTCATCGCGGCTACTGCGACACAGAAATACTCAGGGTACGGCATTACTTTCATGCCGAACCCGCCCCCTACGTCCGGGGTGGTGACACGGATAGTTTCCGGCTTCAGTTTCAGCTTCTGAGCCAGCTGCCCGCGCATAGCCCAGACACCCTGTCCGCCATAGGCAAAATGCAGCCGCCCATCGGCCCAATGCGCCTGGCACCCGCGCGGCTCGATGGAAGTGATGATCACCCGGTTGTCAGCCACGTTCAGTGAAACCGTATGGGCGGCTTGCTGAAACGCGGCTTCGGTCGCGGCCTCATCCCCCAGCCCCCAGTCAAAGGCGCGATTGTCAGGGGCTTCGGGGTGCAGCGGCTCCCCTCCGGCATCGACATCCAGCTTGGCGGGCAAATCGTCGGTCTCCAACCAGATCAACTCGACCGCATCGCGGGCCTGCATCGGGGTGTCCGCGATCACTACCGCCACCGGCTCGCCGACAAACCGAACCCGATCCTTCGCCAGCATATGCCGGTCAGGTGCCGCCGCTTTGGAGGCATCCCGGTTGGTCACTGTTGCCGCGTTCAATACTGTATCGATCCCCGCTTCGGTCAGATCGTCCAACGCCATGACCAGCCGCACACCTTCCACCTCGCGCGCGGCATCCAGATCCAGAACGGTGATCCGACCATGGGCAACCGGGCTGCGGAAGAAGGCGGCGAACAGCGCGTCGCTTGGCACTACATCATCCATGTACTGCCCCTGCCCGGTTAAAAAGCGCTGATCCTCGGTCCGTTTAAGCGGTTGGCTTTTTCCGAACCTTTTCATTGCATGCTCCCGTCGATGCCCTGCAGGCGACATTAGGCTGCGCCAGTTCGTTGTCCAGTGCGTCCGCAGACCCTTCCCCTTCCCTTGCGCATTCGCTATTGCAGGCGCTGACCCGAGATTGATGACGCAGGACGCACCCATGGCGATGGAAAAGACATTCAACGCGGCCGAGGCCGAGGCCCGCATTTACAAGGCCTGGGAGCAGGCCGGAGCCTTCAAGGCAGGCGCGAACAAATCACGCGACGAGAGCTTTACCATCATGATCCCGCCGCCCAACGTGACGGGCGCGCTGCACGTGGGTCACGCGTTCAACAACACGCTGCAGGATATTCTGATCCGCTGGCACCGGATGCGCGGGTTTGACACGCTTTGGCAGCCCGGTCAGGACCACGCAGGCATTGCCACGCAGATGCAGGTGGAAAAGATGCTGGCTACCACCCAGCAGCCCGGTCGCCGGGAACTGGGGCGCGAGAAATTCCTTGAGAAAGTCTGGGAATGGAAAGGCGAGTACGGCGGCACGATCATCGAGCAGTTGAAGCGCCTGGGTTCCTCCTGCGATTGGTCTCGCAACGCCTTTACCATGGCCGGTGCGTCGGGTGATCCGCGCACGGGCCATGAGAACTCGGCCAACTTCCACGACGCGGTGATCAAGGTTTTCGTCGACATGTACGAAAAGGGCCTGATCTATCGCGGTAAGCGTCTGGTCAACTGGGACCCGCATTTCGAGACCGCGATTTCCGACCTTGAGGTCGAGAATATCGAAGTCGCGGGCCATATGTGGCACTTCAAATACCCGCTGGCCGGGGGCGAGACCTATACCTATGTCGAAAAGGACGAGGACGGGAACGTCATCCTTGAGGAAGAGCGCGACTACATCTCGATCGCCACGACCCGCCCGGAAACCATGCTGGGCGACGGTGCGGTTGCGGTTCACCCGTCGGATGAGCGATACGCGCCAATTGTAGGGAAGCTTTGCGAAATCCCGGTTGGTCCGAAAGAGCATCGCCGCCAGATCCCGATCATCACCGATGACTACCCCGATCCCGATTTCGGCTCGGGCGCGGTGAAAATTACCGGCGCGCATGACTTCAACGACAACATGGTCGCCAAACGCGGCGGCATTCCGATGTACCGCCTGATGGACACCAAGGGCGCGATGCGGGCCGATGGTGCGCCTTACGCCGACGAGGCGGGAAAAGCGCAGGAATACGCGCGTGGGCGTGAGTTCACCGAGAACGAGATCGACGCCATCAACCTCGTCCCCGATCACCTGCGTGGCCTCGACCGGTTCGAGGCACGTGCGAAGGTGGTTGAAGAAATCACCGCCGATGGTTTGGCCGTGATGACCCGCGCGGATGATCCGCGTCTGGGTTCGACCGCGTTGAAGCCGGACCACGAAGGCGCAGACAAGCAAGTCGCGCTGGTCGAGAGCAAACCGATCATGCAGCCCTTCGGCGACCGCTCGAAGGTTGTGATCGAACCGATGTTCACCGACCAGTGGTTCGTAGATGCCGAAAAGGTCGTCGGCCCCGCTCTGGATGCGGTCAAGGACGGCACAGTCAAGATCATCCCTGAATCGGGCGAGAAGACCTATTACCACTGGTTGGAAAACATCGAGCCCTGGTGCATCTCGCGCCAACTGTGGTGGGGGCATCAGATTCCGGTCTGGTACGGTCTGGATTTGTCCGCAGAGAATTTCATGGATGATGAAAATGACGGCAATCTTGATCTCGTTGAACTGGGCCGGTTGCTCAATGAAGGTGGCATGTTGCACCGTGGCAGCGTCATGGAGTGTGCGCCGACATTCGAGGCGGTCACTGAAAAGTTCCTCAATGACAATGCCGACATTCCCAGCCCGCTGAGCCACGCTACCGTCGTTGAAGTCGCGGACAAACACGAGGCAATGCATCGGTTCGCCGAGAGCCTTGCGCAGTATGCGGTTGAACAGGACCCAACCAAGCTGGTCTATCCGGTCTGGCGCGACCCCGACGTCCTCGACACCTGGTTCTCCTCCGGCCTCTGGCCGATCGGCACGCTGGGCTGGCCTGAGCAGACCGAGGAGCTAGAGCGCTACTTCCCCACGGACGTTCTGATCACTGGCTTCGATATCCTGTTCTTCTGGGTCGCCCGGATGATGATGATGCAGCTGGCCGTGGTCGATCAGATCCCGTTCCACACCGTCTACCTGCACCAGCTCGTCCGCGACGAGAAGGGTAAAAAGATGTCCAAAACCACCGGCAACGTCATCGACCCGTTGGAAATCGTGGACGAATTCGGCGCCGACGCCTTGCGCTTCACCAACGCCTCGATGGCGGCGATTGGCGGCGTGCTGAAACTGTCCCGCGAACGCATCACCGGATACCGGAATTTCGTCACCAAGATTTGGCAGGCTTCGTCCTACGGCTGCAACGTCATCGGTGCCTTCGACGCCGAGCGCGGCGCGATGCCGCCCAAGGCCAGCCTGACGCTGAACCGTTGGATCATCGGTGAAGTCGCCAAGCTGCGCGAAACGGTTGATAGCAGCTTTGAAAGCTATCGCTTTAACGACGCCGCGCATGCTTTGTATTCTACCTTCTGGAACACCTTCTGTGACCGGTATCTGGAATTCACCAAACCGATCTTCCAAGGGGATGACGAAGCCGCCAAAGCGGAAACACGTCAAGTCTATGCGTGGGCAATCGATCAATTCATGATCCTGATGCACCCTGTTATGCCCTTCGTCAGTGAGGAAATCTGGAACGCCACGTCGAGCCGTGGCTACGAGACCGGCGACACTTCCAAGATGCTGGTTCATCAGGATTGGCCAACTTACTCTGCGGCGGACCTCGTTGACCACGAAGCCGAAGCCGAAATGAACTGGGTGATTTCGATGATCGACAACACTCGCTCGGCGCGGCAGCAAATGCGCGTTCCAGCGGGTCTGTTCGTTTCGATGCTGGTTACGGATATCGATCCGAAAGGTCAGGAGGCTTGGGATCGCAACGAAGCGCTTATCAAAAGTCAGGCTCGCATTGAAAGTTTGACCAAAGCGGATTCGTTTCCCAAAGGCACGATCTCGATTGCCGCTCCAGGCGCGAGCTTCGGCCTGCCTTTGGCGGATATCATCGACATCGGCGCGGAAAAGGAGCGGCTGGAGAAAGCCAAGGGCAAGCTGGCCAAGGAACTGGGCGGTCTGCGAGGACGCCTGAACAACCCCAAATTCGTGGCCTCGGCCCCGGAAGAGGTTGTTGCTGAAGCCAAGGCCAACCTTGCAGCCCGCGAAGAGGAAGAAGCAAAACTGAACGAGGCGCTCGCCCGTCTGGCCGAAATCGCCTGATCTTGATCCTTTCACAAAACGCTTAAATCCAAACCCCACCTCCCAATCCGGCGGTGGGGTTTTCTTTTTACGCAGGGACTTGCCCCCAAAGCCTAACCCTTGTTAGCAATTGCCGGTGGCAAGCCCCGAGGTCAGAATGGCACGCACAATTCCGCCGATCCGAACCGTCTCGACCGGGCTGGTTGTGGCTATTGTCGGGTTCTTCAGCTCATTCCCCATCGTGTTACAGGGATTGGCAGCCATGGGGGCGTCACCGTCGGAATCCGCCTCAGGGCTGATGATGGCCGCCATTGCCATGGGGCTGGCGGGCATTGGCCTCAGCCTGTGGTACCGGCAACCCATCAGCGTCGCGTGGTCGACGCCGGGCGTCGCGCTGTTGGCTGTGTCCGCGATGCCCGCGGCGGGTTTCTCGGATGCCGTAGGGGCGTTCCTGTGTGCAGGCGCGCTAACCGTGCTGGCCGGGCTTTGGCGCCCATTGGGGCGGTTGGCCGCAGCAATTCCGACGACGCTGGCACAGGCAATGCTGGGAGGCGTTCTGCTACCCCTGTGCATCGTCCCGTTCAAGGCAGCCGTTGACCTGCCCTGGCAAGCCTTGCCGGTGATCCTGACGTGGTTCATCGCCGGGCGTATCAATCGACTGTGCGCCGTCCCTGCGGCGGTGATCGCTGCAGCGATTGTTGTGGTCCTGAATGCAGGCGATACACCGGTTGCACTATCTCATCTGATGGCCGCACCGGTCTGGACGATGCCGACTTTCTCGCTGGCTTCCATCATCGGCATCGGAATCCCGCTTTTCATTGTAACTATGGCAACACAGAACATCCCGGGCATCGCGGTGATGCGAAGCTTTGGTTATACGCCTGCGCCTGGTCGGCTGTTTTCTTCGGTGGGTGCGGCCAGCATTCTGTCAGCCCCGTTTGGCGCTCCAGCCACCTGCCTCGCCGCGATCACCGCCGCGATGTGTTCAAACGAGGACAGCCACCCCGACCCGGCCCAGCGCTATTGGTCGGCCGTGATGGCGGGTGTGTTCTATTGTCTGTTCGGTATCTTTGCGGTGGCGATTACCGGTTTTGCTGTACATGCCGATCCTTTGCTGATGGGTACATTGACGGGAATTGCGCTGATCGGGGTTTTGGCCAATGCAACCCACGCGGCACTTGAGGTGACTGCCGAAAGAGAAGCCGCAATTCTGACCTTTGCCATCACAGCCTCTGGCATTTCGGTCTTTGGTCTGGGGGCGGCCGTCTGGGGATTACTGGCAGGTGGGATCGTCTATCTTGTGACACTTCGAGCACGGTAGCCGCTTTAAAAGCAATAATGGCTGAGATATCCTCTCTCCATGCTTGGATCACTGGGAAAACTGATCGAACACCAGATCAAAAAGGCACAGTCCGAGGGCCTCTTGCAGGGTCTCGAAGGCGAAGGACGGCCTCTGCCAGACCGCTCCAGCGAAGCGCAAAGTGACCCCGCAATTGCAGCCAGTCATCGGATCATGGCACAGGCCGGGGTCCTTCCCGAAGAGTTCGAGATCAAGAAAAGGCTGCACTCGGCGCGAAAGAACTACGCCAGCCTGACCGACCGGGATGAACGCAAAGCCGCCATGGCCCGGATCGCGGACCTTGAGATGCGATACAATATGGCACGCGACGCGCGGCGGGCTTTTATGCGCTGATTACTTGAACTCGGGCTTGCGGCCCTGCATCTGCGCCATCACGACCTCCATCTGATCGGGTTTGCCAATCAGTTCGACCTGTTCAGCGGATTCCTCCATCAGAACCTCAGCGCGGGGCTTGGTCTCGGCCACTTCGATCAGGCGTTTGGCGGCCCGGATGGCCGAGGGGCTTTTGCCCGCGATGTCTTCTGCCAGCGCCTGCGCCTCGGTCAACGGGTCGTCCGAGAGTTTGGTCACCAACCCCCAATCCGCCGCCTGCTGCGCGCCAATAGGACGCGCGGTGTAGGTCAGCAAACGCAGCACGTCCGATCGCACGAGTTGCGGCAACAGGACCATCCCGCCCATATCGGGGATGATGCCCCATTTCATTTCCATCACCGCCAGCTTCGCCTCGGGGTGTGCGATACGGATGTCCGCGCCCAGTGCGATTTGCAGACCACCACCATAGGCCACGCCCTGAATGGCGCAGATCACCGGCACCGGCACGCGCCGCCAGACCAAGGCCAGTTCCTGCATCTCGTTGGCGTCTTCATGGCTGCGGGCCATCAACCACTCGGTCGGGTCCATATGGGCCATCTTGGCAAAGCTGGCCATGTCGAGCCCGGCGCAAAAACTCTTGCCTTCACCCGACAGAACCACGGCACGCGCGTCCGAGGCCGCGACCTCTTGCCCGGCCGACAGAAGCGCCTTGACCATCGCGTCATCCAGCGCGTTCATCTTGTCGCCGCGCGTCAGGGTGACATGAGCGATGTGATCTTTGTACTCGACGGATACGCGTGTCATGAAGACCTCCCAAACTCTCTTGCCCCAACCATGCCCGGAAGGCTCACCGAGTTCCACCGCAACGTCGGGGCACGTTTGGCGGTGCTATTGCAGGTGTTGCCTGACGGGCGACCTTGGGTTTATCTCGCTGCATGACTGACCCACGCTATACCCCGCTTGCCCTGTCACTGCCCGCAACCGTGCCCTTTGTCGGGCCCGAAACCCAAGAGCGTCAGCGTGGCGCGCCTTTTGTGGCCCGGCTTGGCGCGAATGAGAGCATCTTCGGCCCCTCCCCCCGTGCAATCCAGGCAATGGCGGCGACAGATATCTGGATGTACGGCGACCCCGAGAATCATGACCTGCGCAATGCGCTTGCGGATCACCACGGGGTAAAACCGGAAAACACTGTGGTTGGCGAGGGTATTGATGGCTTGCTGGGTTACCTCGTACGGCTTCTGGTTGGACCGGATGATGCGGTTGTCACTTCGGACGGGGCTTACCCCACCTTCAACTACCACGTCGCGGGCTATGGCGGCGTGGTACACAAGGTGTCATATCAGGGCGACCACGAGAACCCCGCGGCGTTGTTCGCCAAAGCGGCTGAAGTGGATGCAAAGCTGGTCTACCTGGCCAACCCCGACAACCCGATGGGCAGTTGGCACAGCGGCGCTGAAATCGTCGCCGCGATGGAGGCTCTGCCCGAAGGATGCCTGCTGGTTCTGGACGAGGCCTATGTGGAATGCGCGCCCGAAGGCACCGCAGCCCCGGTCATGGCGGATGATCCGCGCGTGATCCGGATGCGCACCTTTTCCAAGGTCTACGGCATGGCCGGGGCGCGGGTTGGCTATGCGATTGGCGCGCAGGGGTTGATCGAAGCTTTCAACAAGGTGCGCAACCATTTCGGCATGAACCGGGCCGCACAGGCAGGCGCCCTGGCCGCATTGCAGGATGCTGAATGGCTGACCCATGTGCAGGCGCAGATCGCGGCCGCACGCGACCGGATTGTACAAATCGCTCAGAATAACGGGCTGGAGCCGCTGCCCTCTGCCACGAATTTTGTGGCCATCGATTGCGGGCAGGATGGCGCCTTTGCCAAGGCAGTTCTGGAGGCACTGGTGACACAGGGTATCTTTGTGCGCATGCCCTTCGCCGCTCCACAGAACCGGTGTATCCGTGTCAGCTGTGGCACGGCGGCGGATCTGGACGCCTTTGCCGCCGCGCTACCGAATGCCTTGGCAATAGCGCGTGGAGACGAACGATAAAAGGCGCCCGTACCTTAATGGGAAAGAACAGCGGCAGCGGCCTCAAGCGCGCCTTTGCCGCGCGGGATGTTAAGCGCGGCCATTGCCGTCTCCATCCCGCCCAGCATAGCCATTACCATCTGACCGTTCACATGGCCCATATGACCGAGACGGAAAAAGCCGTTCCAGTCTTCCATGCCAAGGCCGATACCCAGCGTCAAACCCATCTGTCCCTCGGTAAACTGGCGCAATGGCGTACCGCGCTCATCCGTCAGGCACAGGGTGGTGACGGCATGGCTACGTTGGGCGCGATCCGCGACGTTCAGGTGTAGCGCGCCACCTTCAGCCCAGTTTTCGCAGGCTGTCCATATTGCAGTGGCAAGGCGTTCGTGGCGCGCCCAGACATGCTCGATGCCTTCTGCGTGAATCATGTCCAGTGCCGCGCGCAGTCCAAACAGGTGATGCGTCGGCGCAGTACCATTGAAATACTGATAGAACAGGTCCGGGTTCACGCGCGGCTGCCAGTCCCAATACTGAGAGGCTCGCGGCATTTCGGCCCGCTTGGCTTGCGCTTTGTCGTTGAAAAAAACAAAGCCAACACCCGCCGGAGTCATCAGCCCCTTTTGGCAAGCGGTGACCATGACATCGACGCCCCAGGCGTCCATCTCGAACCGGTCACAGCCAAGCGAGGCGATGCAATCCGCCATCAAAAGCGCCGGGTGGTGCAGGTCGTCCAGCAGCGCCCTCAGCGCCGGGACGTCGTTGCGGATGGAGCTTGAGGTATCCACATGCACCGCCAGAACCGCCTTGATCCGGTGGCCTGTATCCGCGCGCAGAGCGTCCGCTATACGCTCCAGATCCCACGGTGAGGACGTGCCGAAATCAATCAGCTCGACCTTGGCTCCGATTGCCTCGGCCATTTCGGCCCAGCCATGGGTGAACCGGCCCGAAGCCGGAGCCAGCACGGTTTCCCCCGGCGCGATAACGTTTGACAGCGCGGCCTCCCACGTACCGTGACCGTTGGCGATATAGATGGCGACGTGATGCTCGGTCCGGGCCACACGCTTCAGATCGCGGGTCAGAGCGGGCATCATCTCGATCAGTTCACCGTCATAGATATTGGGCGATGGGCGATGCATGGCCTGCAGAACCGCATCGGGCATGACCGACGGGCCGGGAATAGCCAGATACTCGCGACCCCGCGCGCGAGAGACTTGGTTTGTCATGGGATCAACCTGTTTGAATTGCCCCCACCCTAGCGCCGCAAAAGGTGGCGTCAATCCACCAGCTTGGCGGCCTCACGGGCAAGTGCTTCGATCCCGGCCCAGTCGCCATCCAGAACCATCTGCTTGGGCGCAACCCAGCTGCCACCGGCACAGACGACATTTGACAGCGACAGGTAATCCCGCGCATTTGCGGGCGAAACGCCGCCGGTGGGGCAGAAGGTGATCTGGGGCAGAGGTGCGCCTATTGCCTTTAGAGCAGGCGCGCCGCCCGACGCTTCGGCTGGGAAAAATTTCAGCATGTCGTAGCCCTGCTCCAGCAGTCGCATCGCCTCGCTGGCCGTGGCGGCACCGGGCAGCAATGGCAGGCCTTCGGCTTCACAGGCGGCGATTAGTACATCAGTTGCACCGGGTGAGACGCCAAACTGCGCGCCGGCCTCTTTGGCGGCGCGGACATCATCAGGAGTAACCAGCGTGCCTGCGCCAACGACACCGCCGGGCACCTGCGCCATCTCGCGGATCACGTCCAGCGCCGCAGGTGTGCGCAGCGTGACTTCGAGCGCGGGCAGCCCACCGGCGACCAGAGCCTCGGCGAGGGGACGGGCGTGCTCGGCATCATCGACGACCAGAACGGGTACAATCGGCGCAAGGGCGCAAATTTCGCGGGTACGTTGAGTTTTCGACATGGGAATTACGCTCCGAAAATGCTGGCACCGGCGTCGGCAGAACCGACGTTGTTGCGAAATGCGGTGAACAGCTCACGCCCGACGCCATGTTGATTGGCAGACAGATCCGCGGTGACGGGGCTTCGATCCAGAACACCAGGGGTGAGGATTTCCAAGTCACCCTTCACCGCATCAACGCGCAGCAGGTCGCCATCCTGCAGACAGGCAATTGCACCGCCCTCCAGCGCCTCGGGGCAAACATGGATCGCGGCGGGCACCTTGCCCGAAGCCCCGGACATGCGGCCATCTGTGACCAGCGCGACCTTTTGCCCCCGGCCCTGCAAGATCGACAGCATTGGTGTCAGCGAGTGCAGTTCGGGCATGCCGTTGGCCTTGGGGCCCTGAAAGCGGACAACAACGATGACGTCGCCAGTGAACTCTCCGGCCTTGAAGGCGGCTTTGACCTCGTCCTGATCTTGGAACACGCGTACGGGGGCCTCGACCACCTGGTGTTCGGGGGCCACGGCCGAGACCTTCATGACAGCGGTACCAAGGTTACCGGTCAGGCGTGACAGACCGCCGGTGGGCTGGAACGGGTCCTTGGCAGGGCGAACGATCTTGTCGTTCAGGCTGTGGCCCGCGCCCTCTTCCCAAATCAATTCGTCGCCCTTCAGCTTGGGCTCTTTGGTGTAGTTGTGCAGGCCCTGCCCCGCCACGGTCAGCGTGTCGGGATGCAGCAACCCGTCTTCCAGCAGCGTGCCGATGCAATAGCCCAGACCACCGGCTGCGTGGAAATGGTTTACGTCGGCCAGACCGTTGGGATAGACCCGCGCGACCAATGGAACCACGGCAGAGATGTCGGAAAAGTCTTCCCAATCCAGCACGATACCACCCGCACGCGCCATTGCTATCAGGTGGATCAGCAAGTTGGTCGATCCACCCGTCGCCATCAGGCCGACGATGCCATTCACAAAGGCGCGCTCGTCAAGCACTTGGTAGACCGGCGTGTATTCATTTCCTAAAGCGCTGAGAGACAGGGCGCGGCGGGCGCCCTCCTGTGTCAGCGCATCGCGCAGGGGGGTGTTGGGATTGATGAAGCTGGCCCCCGGCAAGTGCAGGCCCATGAACTCCATCAGCATCTGGTTGGTGTTGGCTGTTCCATAGAAGGTACAGGTGCCGGGGCCGTGATAGGCGGCCATCTCGGCAGCCATAAGCTCTTCGCGACCAACCTCTCCGGCGGCGAATTTCTGGCGGACCTTGGCCTTTTCGTCATTCGGCAAGCCGCTGGTCATTGGGCCAGCGGGCAGGAAAACAGCAGGCAAATGGCCAAAGGCCTGCGCACCGATGATAAGGCCCGGCACGATCTTGTCGCAAACGCCGAGGAACACCGCCGCGTCGTAGGTATTGTGGCTCAGCGCCACGCCGGTCGCCAAGGCGATCACGTCGCGCGAGAAGAGAGACAGTTCCATCCCCGCCTCACCCTGCGTGACGCCATCGCACATCGCGGGAACACCGCCTGCGACCTGTGCGGTGCCACCCGCCGCGCGGATCGCATCGCGGATCAGGCCGGGATAGCGTTCGAACGGCTGGTGGGCCGAGAGCATGTCGTTATACGAGGTGACAATGCCCAAATTCCCGGCAGTCCCCGTTGCCATAGATTGCTGATCCTGACCCGCGCCAGCATAGGCGTGGGCCTGACCGCTGCAGGACAGATGCGCGCGAGCCGGCCCTTTCGAGCAGGCTTGTTCCATCCGCTCTACATGTGGCCCCCGCAGGTCAGCGCTGCGGTCGATGATCCGCTGGGTGACGTCGGTGATAACAGAATGAACCAATTTAACCTCCGATCTGACGCCAGCGGCGCCCATCGCGATGCATCAGCATCAATGCTTCTTCGGGGCCGGAACTGCCCTGATCATAACGCGCCGGGCGATCGCCCCGATCCTCCCAGCCCTGAATGATGGGATCGACCCAGGCCCAGGCGGCCTCGGCCTCATCCCCGCGCATGAACAGGGTCTGGTCGCCGCGAATGACGTCCATCACCAGCCTTTCATAGGCGTCAGGCACACTGGCCTCGGCGCCCAGCGCGTCGGCAAAGCTCATGTCCAGCGCCACGTCTGACAGTCGGAAGCCGCCCGGGCCGGGGTCTTTGATGGTGGTGCGCAAGGTGATGCCTTCGTCCGGTTGCAAACGGATCACCAGCACGTTGCCGTGCAGCGGGCCGACATTCGGAAAGATCGTATGCGGGGGATCGCGGAAGAACACGGCAATCTCGGATTCCCGTGCCCGAAGACGTTTGCCAGTGCGCAGATAAAACGGCACCCCGGCCCAGCGCCAGTTGCCCAGATGAACCTTGAGGGCAATGAAGCTTTCGGTCCGGCTGGCGGGATTGCCAACATGATCGACATAGCCGCCTTGCCCATGTTCCGCGCGATACTGACCGCGCGCGATGTCTTTAGGCTCAATCGGCTCCAACGCCTCGATTACCTTGACCTTTTCATCACGTACGGCGTTGGGCGAGAATTTCGAGGGCGGCTCCATCGCCGTAAGGCACAGAAGCTGCACCAGATGGTTCTGGATCATGTCCCGCATGGCGCCGGACTGGTCGTAATAGGCTCCGCGCCCCTCGACCCCGACGGTTTCGGCCACGGTGATCTGCACATGGTCGATATGGGTCGCGTTCCACAGCGGCTCGAACAGCGAATTTGCGAAGCGCAGGGCCATCAGATTTTGCACCGTCTCTTTGCCCAGATAGTGATCGATCCGGTAAATCTGATGCTCTTCGAAACAGGCGCGCAAGCCTTCGTTCAGCGCCTTGGCCGAGGCCAGATCGTGTCCGAAGGGTTTTTCCACCACGATGCGGCTATCCGGCGTGGCCAGCCCATGTTCATGCAAACGTTGCGCAATGCCCGAGAACAGGCTGGGGCCGACCGACAGATAGAAGGCACGCACCACATCCGGGCGCAGAGCCTTTGCCAGATCTGGCCAACCCGCCTCACCCATTGCATCGACCGGGACATATTCGACCCGGCCGAGAAACTGATCCAGCACAACCTTTTTGAACTCCGGCGCGAATTCCTTCATCGAGGTGCGGATCTGCTCACGAAACGCATCGCTGTCCATATCCGAACGGGCCGTCCCGATGATCCGGGCATCCTCGGGCATCTGGCCCACTTCAAAACGGTGATAGAGGCCCGGCAAAATCTTGCGCTGTGCCAGATCGCCAGTGGCGCCGAACAACACCAAATCGAACGGGCTGACCGGAATTACACGTGAAACCATCGACAGGCTCCTTCAATTTCCACCCGAGTCACCATAGCACCGACCCTTCGCAGCGCACTTGACACGGAACATGTTACCGCTAACATTCACGGTCTGAATAGGCAATGCGGATGCAGAAAGCAAGCCCGGATTTGGGAAATCAGCTTTGATTGCGCAGCCATTCCATGACAGCGGGTCGCACCGACTGCTCTCCGCGGTGGCGCGCGTCAGCGATGATTTTGCGCAGCGACTGCAAATCGGCCCGCAGCAGAAGGCTCTTGACCGGACCAATCGAGGCGGGGCGCATCGACAGCGACCGAATGCCCATCGCCGCCAGACACAGCGCCTCGACCGGGCGGCCCGCATCCTCGCCACAGAAGGACAGCGGCGTGTCCGAGATGTTGCAGCGCTCCACGATCCGCTCGATGAAAGAGAGAAAGCTGACATTAAGCGTATCATAGCGGCGACGCACCAGTTCGTTCTCGCGGTCGGCGGCAAAGAAGAACTGCTTCAGATCGTTTCCACCGATAGAGACGAAATCAACTTCGTCAAAGAACTTCTGCGGCGCAAAGGCAAGCGATGGCGTTTCCAGCATCGCGCCGACCTCGATTGTCTCGGGCAGGACGTGGCCAAGGCGCTTTTCCCGCTCGATGGTCTTGTTGACCTCCCACTTCGCCTCGCGGAATTCATCGGCCTGCGCCACAAACGGGAACATTATTGTCAGCGGCCGGCCGTTGGCGGCGCGCAACAGGGCCTGCAACTGCATCCGCATCACGCCGCGCTTGTCCAGTCCGACGCGAATCGCGCGCCAGCCCAGCGCCGGGTTCGGCTCGGCCACGTGTTTCATGTAGGGCAGAACCTTGTCCGAGCCGATATCCAGTGTTCGGAACACAACGCGTTTGTCCCCTGCCGCATCCAGAACACGCTGGTATTGCGCTACCAACTCCGACCGTTTCGGCATCTGGTTTCGGATCAGAAACTGCAATTCGGTCCGGAACAACCCCACACCCTCGGCACCCGAGTTGTTCAAGGATGGCAGATCGGCCATCAGGCCCGCATTCATCACCAGATTGATCCGCTCGCCGTCCCGCGTCACGGTCGGGGTTTCGCGGATCGAGGCGTAACGTTCCTGCGCCTTGGCCTGCATCGCGATCTTGTCTCTGAAAGCGCTGACAACGGTGTCTTCGGGACGCAAATGCACGACACCATGATCACCATCAACCAGGATGTGGTCGCCGTTCAATGCCTCGGTGGTGATGCGGCCCACGTGAACAACCAGCGGAATCGCCAGTGCGCGGGCAACAATGGTGGCATGACTGCCGACCGAACCCTCCTCGAGCACGATACCTCTCAGCGAACGGCCATATTCCAACAGATCACCAGGGCCAATATTGCGGGCAACCAGGATCGGATCGGGCGGCAGGTCGGCCCCATCGGTCTTGCCCTGCCCGGTCAAAATCCGCAACAACCGGTTGGACAAGTCGTCCAGATCGGCCAACCGCTCGCGCAGATAAGGATCGGTGACCTGCCCCATACGGGCGCGGGCCTGAGATTGTTCCTTTTCAACCGCAGCTTCGGCACTGAGACCGCGGGCGATATCCTCTTCCATCCGACGCATCCAGCCCTTGGAGTTGGCAAACATGCGATAAGCTTCCAGAACCTGAAGCTGTTCTTTGTCAGCCCCCTGCGAGATTTCCAGCATCTTGTCGACGCCGACGCGCAATTCTTCCACCGCCTCGTTCAGGCGCTCAAGCTCACGATGCGGGTCTTCGGCGATGGGGTTGGTTACCACCACGCGCGGTTCGTGCAGCCATACATGTCCCTCTGCCGAGCCCTCTTGCGCCGGGCCACCGTTCAGTTGCACCGATTGCTGGTGCAACGGCGACAGGGCAGCGCCCTCGCCCACGAAAGCGCCCAGCTCGGCCATTTCGGCGAGAACCATAGCGACCACTTCCAGCGCATAAACCTCATCCGCCGAAAGCTCGCGCGCCTCGCGGGACTGAACCACCAGCACACCCAGCTTTTCGCCCAGGCGCTGAATGGGCACGCCAAGGAAGGACGAAAACCGCTCTTCGCCGGTTTCGGGCATATAACGGAAGCCCTTGGCCGAAGGTGCATCCGCCGTGTTCATCACTTTGCCGGATTGCGCAACGCGGCCCACCAGCCCTTCGCCCATACGCATGCGGGTCTTGTGGACCGCCTCTGGTGACAGGCCTTCGGTAGCGCACAACTCGAGCGTATCTTCGTCGCGGAACAGGTAGATCGAACACACCTCGGCCCGAATGCTGTCCGCAATCAGGCTGGTGATCCGGTCAAGACGTTCCTGACCGGCGGCTTCGCTCGCCATCTCTTCGCGCAGCCGCCCCAGCAGCTTGCGGGATTCTGTTTCGGTGCCGTCCGCCATGGCCCAACCAAATTAGTGCGTTAGGCGTGATCCTTGGCTGAAATGCTCAGGCCGCCTTGTCCAGTTCAAAGGCATCATGCAGTGCCTGAACCGCAAGTTCCATGTATTTCCGATCCACCAGGACGGAAATTTTAATCTCAGAGGTTGTAATGACCTTGATGTTGATCCCCTCATCCGAGAGGACTTTAAACATTTTGGCCGCAACACCGGACTGAGAGCGCATGCCAATACCTACGACCGAGACCTTGCAAACGTCTTCGTCGGCAACCAGTTCTGCGTAGTTCAGCTCGCCTTTTTCCTTGATGCCCAGCAGCGCTTTTTCGGCGCGCGCCACTTGGTCGGTGGGGCAGGAAAAGGTCATATCGGTGCGACCCTCGTCCGAGATGTTCTGGACGATCATGTCAACATTCACACCCTCATCGCTAAGCGCGGTAAAGATGGTCGAGGCGATACCAGGGCGGTCCGCCACCGAAACGACGGTCATCTTGGCTTCGTCCCGGGAATAGGCCACACCGGCCACAACATTGGATTCCATGATATCCTCCTCGTCGACAACCAGCGTACCGGCCTCGTCGGATTGTTCTTCAAAACTTGAGAGAACGCGCAGTTTTACCTTATACCGCATCGCCAGCTCGACCGAGCGGGTTTGCAGTACCTTGGCCCCCAGCGAGGCCAGTTCAAGCATTTCCTCAAACGCGATCTTATCCAGCTTGCGCGCTTTTTCACAGATACGTGGGTCAGTCGTATAAACCCCGTCCACATCCGTATAAATGTCGCAGCGTTCAGCACCGAACGCTGCGGCGAATGCCACAGCAGTGGTGTCCGACCCACCCCGACCCAGCGTGGTAATGCGGCCTTCGGGACTGATACCCTGGAACCCGGCGACAACGGCAACTTTCATGCCTTCGTCGAATTTCTGGCCGATGTTCTCGGTCGGAATTTCCTCGATCCGAGCCTGGCTGTGGGCACTGGTAGTTTTCAGAGGCACCTGCCAGCCTTGCCAACTGCGGGCCGGTATGTCCATTTCCTGCAGGGTCAAGGCCATCAGACCAGCGGTCACATTCTCACCCGAAGAAACCACCGCATCATATTCACGCGCGTCATACAGCGGCGAAGTCTCATCAACCCAGCCGACAAGTTCGTTGGTCTTGCCAGACATGGCCGAAACGATGACGATCACGTCATAGCCCTTGGCCACCTCGACACCGATGCGTTTGGCCGCGCGGCGGATGCGGTCAAGGTTGGCAACCGATGTGCCACCGAATTTCATAACGAGTACGGGCATGAGGGTGGTCTCTCCGCGCCTTGGAATTCAGATCCCGTGCGTCTTATGCGAGGGGGCTCGTAAGGGCAAGGGCTCAAAAACTGCATCGAATGCGGTATCGGGTCGCTTTACATCCGACTGCTGCAGTGTCAGCCTTGGGCGACGCTTTTTCCATGAGGTTTTCCATGCTCCGCCTTGTCATCGCAACCGTCCTGCTGTCCTCTCCCGCCATTGCGCAGGTATCCACACTGGCCGCGACCGATGGCAAGAATGCTTTGGGTACTGTTCCCTGCGCCGTGGGCGGCGCGGCACTAAGCGACTGCCACGCCGAATTGCGTCACCACGACGGCGGCACCACCACTTTGGCCGTGGCACTGAGTGCCGGAGAGGTACGCAGCATCTACTTCACCGATGGCGTTCCGAGTTCCAGTAGTTCGCCCGCCAAGATCAGCCACGAAACCCGCGGTGATCTCACGGTGGTATTCATTGACCCGGATGAGGTCTACGAAATCCCCACCGCCGCGCTGATCCGTCAATAAGCGTGGGGCCGTCCGTCCCAGGTTTCGAAACTGCCTGTGGTATTCAGTGACAACGCGTCGAACCGCTCGATCAAGCCCTCTGCGGCCTGATCCGAAGTGATTTCGGCCGCAGGCCCACCCATTTCCGTCTTCACCCAGCCAGGGTGATAGATGCCCACGGCGACGCCGTCCGCGCGCAGATCGGTGGAGAGATTCCGCCCCAGGTTCAATGCGGCGGCTTTCGAGGCACGGTAAATGTAGCTACCGCCCGGTGCCCGCGTGTGCGACGCCATTTGCGAGGACAGGATGGCAACCTTGCCGCGCGCGGCGCGAAGGTTGGGCAACAAGGCCTGAACGGTCAGGAAAACGCCGGTGACATTGGTGGCAAAACTTTGCGCCCACATCTCTGCCGGAAAGCCGTCGATGTCCTGCCCCTTGTCCAGATAAACCCCGGCATTGCAGATCAGCAGATCAACCGGCTGATCAGCCAGTTGCACCGCCATATCTGCGTGCTGCGCCGGGTCGGTAACATCCAGTAAAACTTGAGCGCTACCGTCCCGCGCGGTGCCGGTCAGCGTGTCTCCCCGCGCCCGATAGTGATCCGCCAGCGTTTTACCGATTCCACGACCGGCGCCAGTAATCACAACATGCATGATCTAGTTAGTCTTCCTGCTGGGCACAAATGGCAGTGGAGTTACCGGCACCCCATCATCAATCAGGGCCTGCGCTTCATCCGGCCTGGCCTCGCCATAGATTGCCCGTTCGGGGGCATCACCCAGATGAATCTTACGGGCTTCGCTAGCGAAATCCTTGCCGACATAGTCCGAGCTCTCCTCGACTTTGCGGCGCCATTCAGCCAGCACTTTTTCGACGTCAGGTGCAGGGGCTGCCACATCTATCGTATCGGCTCCTGGCATCGGCGCAAGAGGTCGCGCCTTGGCGTTGCGGGCCGGACGGACGCGTGGTGTCATGATGGCCTTTTCGACGTCACGACACCCGCACTCCGCGCATGTTACCATGCCCGCAGTCGCCAGTTTGTCGTAAGCGGCGGCCGATTGAAACCAACTGTCAAATGTATGGCCGTTGCTGCATTTCAATGCGTATTGAATCATGGTCCGTCCAAATGTCGGTTGCCGAATAGATACCGAGGGACATGGCAAGATCAAGCCCTTCCAAAGGCAACTCAGTGCCTAACAGGCTCAAGCTTTCGTAACAATACTGCCAATTCGTGAGAATTTACCTTTTGAGCAGCCTTTTTCGAAGAAAACCACTTTCGATCCCGCTGCCTGCATTCAGGAAAACGAGAGGCCACCGACCGCACCAATAAGGGAAACACATCGACAGAACATAGCACTGGCCCCTTTTTCTTGCGCTGCTTCTGATAATGGAACCGCCCCAGCGCCTGCGTCTCGCACAGCCCGCGAATTCCGGCTTCTTCCCATGCTTCCTGGCTGGCTGTCTCGGACGGGCTCAGACCGTCAATCAGCCATCCTTTGGGAATGATCCAACGACGGGATTTTCGCGTCGTTATCAGCAAAACCTCGAGGCGCCCCTGCTCAATGCGATAGCATAACGCAGCCGATTGTTGCCGCACCGGCAAGTGCCGAGTCTTTCGCGAAACATATGGCGCAAGTCTGGCATCAGTCACGCTGTGCCGCCTTTCAACTGCAATTCTTGCCTGTCTTCCCGCAATTTTTTGCTTATTTAGCGGGCCCTCGGTAAAACAGGTACCATATAAAGCGTTTTTCTCCAAGCCCTCGGCTTTGGATCACATACGCGCTGCCAGCTTCCGCACCAGATCATCATGCGGGATATCGGCGTCAATCGCCAAGCGCCGCAGACCAAAATGAACGCGGGCGATCTGTTGGTAATAGCGCGTATAGACATAGTTGGTGCTGCCCCCGGCGATCGCCCCAAGAACGGGCACGGATTGCGCCGCCAGTTTTTGCCCCAACACGACGGACAAACGCGGGGCAACCGTCGCGACCAGCTTTTGCATGGCCGGGCCGGTCAACGTCAATCGGACGGAAAAGAAACCGAGATCGGCACCATCGTCATTGGACAAAGGCCCTGCCGCCGACAGCACGCGCACACAGTCGAATTTCACACCTTCTTCGGATGGATCAAACCCCTCGCGCGCCGCGGCGCCCTGAATCGCGCGCAACAGCATCGCGGTGGTCGCAGGCAATTCCATCAAAGCAGTAGACACACCGCCCAAACCACCCGCCGCGCCCATTGCTGTAGTCACTGCGGTATTGACCCAGGGACGCTGATCGGGAACAGCACGGCGCGAGCCTTCCGCCACGTGCATCGCCAGCCAAAGAGCCTGTTCCGTCGCACCCGTTAGACCCTGCCGGATAGGTTCCGGCAATTGTTCCAGCAGAGATTCAGCCGACCCGCCCAGACTGTTCAACAGCTTGACGCCCGGACCGCCAGCAGACCTGTAATACCCGGCCAAACGGTCAAGTTCCGCTTCTGCATCCAGCTTTTCGACAAGAACCACGTCCTGCATTAACACCCTCCTGCCCTTTAGACATCGGGTTTTATGGACTGCGTTTCAATAGGTCAGCGACTCCACCGGGTCACCGGGCCGCGTACACCCTTCCAAACTCCTGGCAGCAACTCCAACCCCAGAACACGGTCCGGGTTGGTGGGCGGCGGCATCTCTATCCCGTTGAGACGGCAGAACCCGAATCGGGCGTAATAGGGCGCATCACCGACCAACATGACGCGATCCCAGCCCAACGCCCGACCGGCCTCAATACCTTCGTGGATCAAAAATCCGCCCAAGCCTTCGCCCTGATGGGTAGGGTGCACAGCCACCGGCCCCAGCAGCAGCGCATCGTGATCGCCCACATGCACTGGCCAGAATCGGATGGCCCCGGCCAGAATGCCTTGCCCGTCCCGCGCCACCAATGACATTCCTGTCACAGGTGGCACATCATCGCGCAGACGATACGAGGACAGCGCCTCGCGCCCCGGCGCAAAGCACAGGTCATAAAGGGCTTCGACCTCCCACCAATCATCCGGCTCTTCCGGCCTGATCTCGAACTGCTGCACCCCGGCCCTCTTTTACTTGCTGGCTTTCGCCCTAGCACTTCGGTACGCCTTGGGCAAACGCTTGGAGATCAGATGTTCTACCGCCCCGAAGACGGCCACGGACTGCCGCACAATCCGTTCAACGCCGTCATTACCCCCCGCCCGATCGGCTGGATTTCCACCCGCGGTCCGGATGGGATCAACAATCTGGCGCCCTATTCCTTTTTCAACGGCGTCGCCTACACGCCACCGCAAGTGATGTTCGCATCAACGGGAACCAAGCTTGATCAGGACGGCGGTAAGGACAGTGTATCGAATATCGAGGCAACCGGCGTGTTCTGCGTGAACGTGGTTGCCCACGCGCATCGGGATGCGATGAATGCCAGCTCCGCAGGCTTGCCCAAACATCACGACGAATTCGAACATGCCGGTCTGACAGCGGTTGAATGCCAAACTATCCCTTGCGCCCGGGTCGAGGGCGCTCCGGCCGCATTGGAATGCAAGCTGACGCAGATCGTCACTCTACCGGGAGAGTCAAACCGGGTCGTGTTCGGCGAGGTCACCGGTGTTCACCTGCGTGACGATTGCCTGAAAGACGGTATTTTTGATGTGACGGCCTTTAACCCACTCGCGCGGCTTGGATATCGGGACTATTCGGTGGTCACCGAGCTGTTTTCTCTCAGCCGCCCAGACGATTGACACCGGCTTAGGGGCGTTGCTCACAGCCGCCTACCCCGAGGGGTTTGAGGCCAGTCAGATGAAAAAGGACACCCTGTTTTCATCTGACTGAAAATAACCAGGAGCCCGAGCCAGAGCCCCGCAAAAATCAGTGCCCACCAAGAATGCCGGTGCGAACCGAGTAATCCACCGCCAGCTCGTAATCCGGGTCATCATCGCTATCGACCATCAGGTGACCGGCTTTGTTGAGCAGCTTGTGGCAGTCACGGCTGAGGTGCCGCAGCATGACGCGTTTGCCTGCGGCCTCGTATTTGGCGGCGATGTTCTCGATCGCCTGCAGCGCAGACTGGTCGACAACGCGGCTTTCGGCAAAGTCCACGATCACCGTTGCCGGATCTTTCGGCACATCGAACAACTCGACAAACCCATCAGACGAACCAAAGAACAGTGGGCCTTGGATCTCATAGACCTTAGCCCCCTTTTCGGTCGAAGAGTCGCGGGTAACGGCGTGAATGCGCTTGGCATTGTTCCACGCGTAGGCCAGCGCCGAGACGATGACACCAACGACGACGGCAACCGCAAGGTCCTCCATCACGGTGACAACGGTCACCAGCACGATCACGAACGCATCGGTCAGAGGCACTTTGCGCAGGATCTTGAACGAGTTCCAGGCAAAGGTTCCGATCACCACCATAAACATCACCCCGACCAGCGCGGCCAGCGGGATCTGCTCGATCAGAGGCGCGGCAAACAGGATGAACACCAGCAGGAACAGCGCTGCCGCGATGCCCGCGATGCGGGTGCGGCCGCCGGATTTTACGTTGATCATCGACTGACCGATCATGGCACAACCACCCATACCACCGAAGAACCCAGTGGCCACGTTGGCGACACCCTGCGCGATGCATTCTTGCGAGGCCCCTCCCCGCTTGCCGGTGATTTCACCCACAAGGTTCAACGTCAGTAGCGATTCAATCAAGCCGATGGCGGCCAGAATGACCGCGTAAGGTAGGATGATTTCAAAGGTTTCCCAATTCAGCGGCACCATCGGAATGTGGAATGCGGGCAGCCCACCCTCAATCGAAGCAAGATCGCCGACGCGTGGCACATCCAGCCCAAAGCCGATCACAAGCGCGGCGACAACCAGAATACCCGCCAGCGGTGCAGGAACGATGCGCGTGATACGCGGCATGACCCAGATCACCGCCATTGTCAGCGCCACCAGCCCCAGCATCGTGTATAGCTGCAGACCCGAGAGCCATTCGCCCCCACCAACGCCGTGGCCGGTGTTTTCCATGCTACCCGGCACCTTGAATTGGCCCAGCTGCGCAAGGAAGATCACGATGGCCAGGCCGTTCACAAAGCCCAGCATTACCGGATGCGGCACCAGACGGATGAACCGCCCCCAATGCATGGCCCCGGCAATCACCTGCAGGATGCCCATCAGCACTACGGTTGCGAACAGATATTCAACCCCATGTTCAGCGACCAGCGCCACCATGACCACGGCCAGCGCCCCGGTCGCGCCCGAGATCATGCCCGGACGACCGCCGATCAGCGCCGTGATCAGACCGACCATGAAGGCCGCATACAAACCAACCAGCGGATGCACCCCGGCAACAAAGGCAAAGGCCACTGCTTCGGGCACCAGCGCCAACGCCACAGTCAGACCGGACAGCAGTTCGATCCGCAGGCGCGAAGCAGTCAGCCCCTCGTCCGGTACCCAACGCAAGTCGGGTTTGACAATACGATTGGCAAAGCTTGCCAGCATGGCTCGGGGCATGGGACAGTCCTGTTGGTATTTTTGTTCGCGCGAAAGGGGCCTTTTAGCGGTCAAACCCCGCCTGAGATACCGCGTCAGACGGGACCCTGATATGCGCCAGACGCATACCGGACAAGTGCCTGACACAAACCGTTGAAGCCACTTGCCAAATCCTTTGCCGCCCCGCAGAAATTCCTCAACGGTTTTTTTATGCGGAGAGCAGCCATGACCCAGACCAAAATCGCCATCATCGGTGGATCAGGCATTTATGAGATCGATGGGCTGGAGAATGCGGAATGGGTTACCGTTGAAACCCCATGGGGCGATCCGTCGGATCAGATTCTGACCGGATCGCTGAAAGGCGTGGGCATGGCCTTCCTGCCCCGCCACGGACGCGGGCATGTGCATTCGCCGACCGAAGTCCCCTATCGCGCCAATATCGACGCGCTGAAGCGGCTGGGGGTGACGGATGTGATCTCGGTTTCTGCCTGCGGGTCGTTTCGCGAGCATATGGCACCAGGGGATTTCGTGATCGTGGATCAGTTCATCGACCGAACCTTTGCCCGCGAGAAAAGCTTCTTCGGCACCGGATGCGTCGCCCATGTCAGCGTTGCCCACCCCACTTGCCCGCGCCTGTCCGATGCCTGTGAAACGGCTGGCAAGGCTGCGGGTATCACCATTCACCGCGGCGGCACCTATCTGGCGATGGAAGGGCCACAGTTCTCGTCACTGGCGGAATCGAAAATGTATCGTGAACATTGGGGTTGCGATGTGATCGGCATGACCAACATGCCCGAAGCCAAACTCGCCCGCGAGGCCGAGCTTTGTTATGCCTCGATCGCCATGGTCACCGATTACGACAGTTGGCATCCGGATCATGGAGAGGTCGACGTGACCGCCATCATCGCCACCCTGACCGGCAATGCCGAAAAAGGCCGGGCGTTGGTGAAAGGCCTACCCGACCTGCTGGGCACCGAGCGGGTGCCCTGCCCGCACGGGTGTGACCGGGCATTGGAGTACGCCATCCTGACTGCGCCGGAAAAACGCGATCCGGCGCTGCTGGCCAAGCTGGATGCGGTTGCTGGTCGCATCCTTTAGCCAGGTTGTTGCCCCAACGCGCTTTGGACCTCGGCCCACAGCCCATGCGACCAGAGGTCGTTATGAGTTCCGCCGGGGATAACATGAAGTTGGGCAGTATCCCCAGACATCGCCGCCAGAGCTTTACCGTGGTGCAGCGGGATGGTTTCGTCCTCGGTCCCGTGAAATATCAGTGTTGGCACGGTGATACTGTCGATCAAGTCACGGGTGGCGAACTGATCTTTCATCAGGGCCGAGACCGGTAGAAACGGATACCGCTCGGCCGCCACATCCACAGTAGCAGTGAACGGTGCCTCAAGCACCAGCAGCTGCGCATTTGGGCGCTCTTGGGCCACCGCAGCCGCTATGCCGGTGCCGAGGCTCTGGCCATGCAGGACAATGTCTGCGCCCACTACCTCCAAACGGTCAAACAGATGAATCCCGTCTGAGACCAGCGCCAGTTCCGAAGGCTCACCTTCGCTGCCTGGAAATCCGCGATAGCTGGGCGCAAGCAAGCCATAACCGCTGTTGAGAATTTCACGCATACGGTCAGCCCGGTCGCCCAGATTACCGCTTTGACCATGAAAGAACAGAACCGTCGGCGCGCCCTCAATCGCTGGCGGTGCGGACCATGTGGTCAGTACTACACCGTCGGACATGGGGACTTTGATTACGTCCACATCTGCCAGCCCAACAGCCTTGGGGTCGGGCAATTCTCCGGAAGGCTTGTACAGCAGCGCGTTTTGATTTGCGTACATGTACCCGACGATCCCGGCATAGAAAACACCAGCGATCAGGACCAAAAGGGTAAGCACACGTTTCACCCGCATGGTCTTCGACCGGGACATGTCTTCGAACACTTTCGAGTAGTCAGGGGACGTCTGCGTCACGTTTGCCTCCAATCCTGAGTTCATCCAAGTTTGGAGTGTCGGACGCGTGTTTCAAGAAAGATGTACGAGCCTTAACAGAATCTTTATTCGGCGCAGGCCGGGCGCCATGCCCGGGACAGACGAAACAAAAACTTGTCCACGCTCGTGAACTGTTCGTCCGAAACAGGTATCGGAACGATCCACGAAAGGCTTGACCTTGCCGCCGCTCCGAGGCTTGGTGAGTTCGACACTTGAACAGGAACCCCCATGTCTCTTGACCTTTGGCTGGCTTTTGTGGCCGCATCGACCGCTTTGCTTCTGATCCCAGGGCCGACCGTTCTGCTGGTGCTCAGCTATGCTCTTTCGAAGGGGCGCAGTGTTGCCGTGGCCTCGGCCACAGGGGTCGCGGTAGGGGATCTGGTGGCCATGACAGCGTCACTGCTGGGGTTGGGGGCCCTGGTGCTGGCCTCAGCCACCCTGTTTTCCGTGCTGAAATGGGTGGGTGCGGCCTATCTGGTGTGGCTGGGCATCAAATTGCTGCGCAGCGCGCCCGCGGGCGGGCTGCAGACAGTGGAAACCGGGCGCGATGTCACCGCCCGCAGCGTCTTTGGCCACGCCGGCGCCGTCACCGCGCTGAACCCGAAATCCATCGCATTCTTCATTGCGTTCGTGCCGCAATTCCTGCGACCGGCAGAACCCTTGGGCCCGCAATTCGCAATCCTGATCGCAACATTCGTCAGCCTCGCCTGGCTGAACGCGCTGGCATACGCACTGCTGGCCGACAGGCTGCGTCGGATGATCGGACGGGCTGGCGTCATCACTGCGATGACCCGGTTCGGCGGTTTGACTCTGATCGGAATGGGGGTAGCAACCGCCGTCTTGCGTCGCCCGGCCTGAGGATCAATCCTCGGCGTGTTCCTTCATGAAACCACGGATGAACCGCCGGATTTCCCGTGCGGCTGAGGTATCCAG
This sequence comes from Ruegeria sp. AD11(2025), assembly GCF_056542405.1. Lineage (NCBI taxonomy): Bacteria > Pseudomonadati > Pseudomonadota > Alphaproteobacteria > Rhodobacterales > Roseobacteraceae > Ruegeria > Ruegeria sp. AD11(2025). The sequence goes on from NZ_JBQFZU010000012.1 coordinate 105,762, forward strand.
TTCCTTGCAAAGTTCGACAAATGCGTCGCGTTCATCCTTGTCCAATCGCAAGACCAACTGACTGTTTTTCTTGGTAGAACCTCTACCGTCTTTCTTTCCCACGCGTCTTGCCCCTGTTCAACCCTTGATTCTGCAAGCGATGCATTGTATATACATAGCATAGAAATTGTAGTTATCGAGCACCTAACAATAAAATGGGGAATATGGCAATGAACCTTCATGCTGCTCAGGCATTTCTTTTGCGAGACCAGCGCAACTGGCGCAAACCGCATCTGTCGTGGCTGCCTGCCTCGCTTTACCGGTACAAAAGCCTGCCGAACTCTGTTTTGCATCGTCGCAAGTAAGGCGACGGCAATCTTTCCTTGCAAGGCTGACCCCAATGGGCCAAACACGCCCGCGTGTTTTGACGCCAGAGGGGTTGGCCATGTCCAGAAACAAGTCGGTCAAAGATTACATCCGAACCATCGTTGATTTCCCGCACGAAGGGATCATGTTCCGGGACGTTACCACCCTGTTTGCCGACCCACGCGGATTCCGCATGGCGATTGACCAAATGTTGCACCCCTATGCTGGCGAGCAGATCGACAAGGTTGTCGGACTTGAGGCCCGCGGCTTCATCCTCGGTGGCGCAATTGCCCACCAGTTGAGCGTCGGCTTTGTCCCGATCCGCAAAAAGGGCAAGTTGCCCGGCACAACCATCAGCCAAGACTATAAACTGGAATATGGTGAGGCCATCGTCGAGATTCACGACGACGCTATTCAACCGGGCGAGAAAATCCTTGTCGTCGATGATCTGCTGGCAACCGGAGGTACAGCCGCCGCCGGAATCAAGTTGATCGAACGCTTGGGCGGTGAGATCGTCTCATGCTCCTTCATTATCGACCTGCCGGAACTGGGCGGCCGCAAGGTGCTGGAAGACATGGGCATGGACGTGCATATTCTGTGCGAATTCGAAGGGCTGTAGGCACTCTGCGGTCACAAATTTGTGAGTGGATTTCCGAGGCTAAGCGGGCTTAGCGCAGTTTAGCCTAATATCAACCCGATCCCAAAGACACATTCAGTGATCTTGTTGTGAGGGGAACCCGTACCCCTGTTGATGCCGCTTGAGGCATTTCAACAAGGGATTTGTATCATGTTTCGCAAAATCGCTTACGCCGGTGTGGCCAGCCTGCTCGTCGGCACATCCGCTTTCGCTGATGGTCACTCCAAGGATATCGTCGACACCGCCGTCGGTGCCGGCAGCTTTGAAACCCTCGTCGCTGCTGTTCAGGCCGCCGATCTGGTGGACACGCTGAAGGGTGAAGGCCCGTTCACCGTGTTCGCCCCCACGGATGACGCTTTTGCGGCCCTGCCCGAAGGCACTGTGGAAACGCTCCTTATGCCCGAGAACAAGGATCAGCTGGTCGCGGTTCTGACCTATCACGTGGTGCCGGGCAAAGTGATGTCGGGCGATCTGTCCGACGATATGACCGCAGCCACGGTTCAGGGCGGGGACATCACGATCGATCTGGACAACGGTGTCATGGTGAATGACGCAAACGTCGTTCAGGCCGATATCGAGACCTCGAATGGCGTGATACACGTCATCGACAAGGTCATCCTGCCGGGATCGTAAATACTTCGGCGCGGCCCGACACGGCCAAGGGCCGCGCCTTCACCTTAGAACCGCGCCTGGGTTCATGATCCCCATAGGGTCCAGCGCGGTTTTTATGGCACGCATGGCTGCCAACTTAGTCGCGTCCCCGTATGTCTCCAAATCACCGGTTTTGAGCCGCCCAACCCCGTGTTCGGCACTAACGGATCCGTCGAACGCGTTAACCAGATCATGCACGGCGTGCTTCACAGCCTCCCTTTGCCCATCGAATTCTGACCGGTCATGGCCCAGCGGCGGAAAAACGTTGTAGTGCAGATTGCCGTCCCCCATGTGCCCAAAGCAATTGATGCGGAATGGGCCAAGCCCTGCCACCACTTCGGCACCACGACCAATAAACTCGGGAATCCGCGAGATCGGGATTGAGATATCGTGGCTCGACACCGACCCGATCAAACGGTTCGCCTCGGGGATGCGTTCGCGCACGGCCCAGAGGTCCATACGCTGCGCCTCGCTCTGCGCGATGACCGCATCACCAACCAATCCAGCCTTGTCCGCCGCGGCGTAAAGCGTTTCCAGCGCCTCCGACGGTGCGTGCCCGGCAAACAACCCTATTTCGATCAGCACGCACCATTCCGGCTGGGTCACAAAGGGTTGCCGCACATCCGGCAGCACCTCGGTCAGGAATTGCAGCCCCTGCCGGTGGATCAGCTCAAACGTGCTGACCGCATCACCCAACTGGTCCCGCGTCAACGCTAGCAACTCGATCGCGGACTCAGGCGACGTGATCTGTAGCATCGCGGTTCCCACCGCTTCGGGCCGCGGAAACAGATGCAGAGAGGCCGCCGTGATGATCCCCAGCGTCCCCTCGGACCCGATCAACAGGTTGCGCAGATCATACCCAGTGTTGTCCTTGCGCAAGCGGCTTAGCCCGTGCCAGATCTCACCGTTGGGCAAAACCACCTCCAACCCCAGACACAGATTGCGCGCATTGCCATAGCGCAGAACGTTCACCCCGCCCGCATTGGTGGCGAGGTTCCCACCGATCCGGCATGATCCCTGCGCCGCCAGCGCCAGGGGGAACAGCCGGTCGGCGTCCTCAGCTGCGGCCTGAACATCGGCCAGAATGGCACCCGCCTCGGCGATCAGAATGTTCTCGGTCGGGTACACCGCCCGGATCGCCGTCATCCGCTCCAGCGAGATCAACAGCGGCGCAGGCCCATCGGGCATGACCTGCCCGCCCACCAGCCCAGTGCCACCGCCATAGGGTACAACCGGAACCCGCGCTTCCGAGGCCAGTCGGACCAATGCAGACACGTCCTCAACTGTTCGCGGCAGGGCAAGCAGCCCCGCCTGCCCGGCAAACCGGCGACGCGGTTCCTCCAAGTAACGTTCGGTGACAGGGCGCAGGATATCGTCGCCCAGATCGGCCCGGATCAGTTTGGCAAGGGTCTCATCGGCAGGATTCAGTATCATACCCATTCCTTGCCCAAGCAGCCTTACCCCCACAAGCCCTATTCCAATTCAATCAGATAGCGCGGCTCCAGCACCACTACGGTGGGCCGGTCCGGAAGCGTCTTCAACGAAACTGTCAGTTCCGAGACACCATTACGCTCGACCGGGAAGTCATTGCGGATATCAACCAGAAACCGGTCCAGCGAAAAGCCGGAAAACCAGTGCATCGGGATAATGACCGAGCTTTTCAGCCGCCTCAAAACCGAGATCATTTCGGGCAGAGGCATGGTCGTGCCGCCATCCACTGCGGCCATCACCACATCCAACCGCCCCAAGGCAGCAAACTGTTCGTCCGACGGCACATGATGCAGATGCCCTAGGTGACCGATACACAGCCCTTCGATCTCAAACACAAAGATCGAATTGCCACGCTCTTCGACCCCGCCATAGGGGGACCGGATATCGGTCGAGACATTGCGCACCAGCATCTCACCCAGATCAAGGTGATGCTCGATCCCCTGCCCGAAATCTCCCCAGCCGGGCAGTACATGCGGAATGGCCGGATCGGGATGCGCGGTCCAATGGGTGCTGTGCGCGTGGTTCATAGTGACCACATCCGGGATCAGATCAGCGCTGCCGATAAAGCCGGTGAAATCGGTCACCGCGTTCAACCCGCCGCGCGTCTGGATCAGAAACGAGGCATGGGCGATATAGCTGATCCGAACTGAATACTCGGGTATCGGGTCCTGCCACGCGGCCTTGTGAACATACTCGATTCCAGGCGCAGCATCCGCGATGGCTATACAATGGCTCGGTCGCCGCTCCTGCGCCGCAGCCCCGCCCGAAATCACCATCAATGCCGCAACAATCCAGCGCATGAGGGAAGTGTAGCGCAGCGCGCAGTTAAGTCACCCCTGCAAATAGTGGGTCAGCGAAAACACGGGGCTGGTCATAGCGGCAGTCTTAGATGACGACGCACTTGCGCAGCGCGAATGGGCGAGAAACCTTCGCTACGCGTAAGGCTTGTACCAACGGATCACTCACAAAAAAAGCGCGGTGCAACCGCGTGTCCATCCAAAGATCCAGTCCTTCCTAAGCGTTCGACGAGGCAGCGATATCCTTGTCCTGCACGCCATAGGCTCCCAGACGTCATGGTTCGCGCTAGGCTAATCTATGCGTGGCGATTGATCCGCAAGAACGGCCGTCCTCTGCGCACCAAAGTTCAAACAAAAGTACTCGCCTTCAACGGGCTTGGTACGGTCATGTTGAAGCAGTTTCACTGGATAGAGCTTTCCCTCACCCAGATCGAATTGACGCAAAACAGCGGCACAGTCAGAAGAAACCGCCCAAAAACCTCCAACCATGAATAGGTGGGGTTGCTTCCCTTCCTTTTTGTCTTTGCATTTTGCATGTAATTCTTTTGGGGAAATTTTGTCTGGCTGAACTTTTCCAAGCTTATTCCGGGTCAACACCTCGATAGTGCGTTATTTGTCACTCAGGACTAGCTCAGCTTCAAACCCTTTGATATTTGAAACGCTCATCATTGCATGGCTGATCCAGACCATCGGCTTCCTTGCCCGCGCCACGCCCTACCCTGCGTCAGTCTTTCCGCGCCGGTCCGACCGCAGGCTGGCATAGAGAACATGCGTCCGCCAGCGCCCATTGATCTGCAGATAAGACTGCGCCACGCCCTCGTATTTGAAGCCCGAGCTTTCCAGCAACCCGCGTGAGGGCTTGTTTTCCGGCAGACAGGCAGCCTCGATCCGGCTCAGGTCCAGACGGGTAAAGGCGTGGTGCACCACGGCCCCAATCGCCTCGCGCATATACCCGTTGCGGGCGAAGGCCTCACCGGTCCAATACCCCAGCGTCCCTGCCTGTGCCGGACCGCGACGCACATTGTCCAAGGTGATTGCGCCCAGCAGCACATCGTCAGATCGGCGGAACAGGAACAAAGGGATCGCGGTGCCGCTGGAAACCGACCTCTGCGCCCAATAGACCCGATTGGTAAAGGATTTCCGGCTCAGGTGATCCTTGGCCCAGACCGGCTCCCACGGGGTCAGGAATTCCTTGGACGCACGCCGCAGCGCCGCCCAGTCATTGAAGTCGGAATGCACGGGCGGGCGCAGGCTCAGGCGCTCGGTTTCGAGTTTCAGCTTGCGTCTGCCCAACAGCATCACGCCGCGCGCCTCTCCTGCAATTCAGCCAAGGTGGGTGCACCGGAAACCGGACCATAAAGGGCCAGCGCTGCCGGGGCCTTTACGGCCATGTCTTCGGCAAAGGCACGCACGTCCTCGGTGCTGACCGCATCGATCTTGGCGACGGTATCCTCAAGCGAGGGTACTCGGCCCCAGATCTGCACCAACCGCGCCAGACGTTCCGCCCGGTTCGACGGGCTTTCCAGCCCCATCAGCATTCCAGCCTTCATCTGGGCACGCGCACGAGCAACCTCTTCGGGGCACATGTCCTCGGCGGCGCGCTTCATCTCGTCGATAGTAATTGTCGCCAGTTCCGCTACCTGATCGGCGGAGGTCCCTGCATAGATCGTCGTCGTCCCGGTATCCGCATAGGCCCCGGTTTGCGCGAAGATCGTGTAGCAGAGCCCGCGCGTTTCCCGCACTTCCTGAAACAGGCGCGAGGACATACCCCCGCCCAATGCAGTCGAGTAAATCTGTGCCGTATAGATCGCATCGTCGCGATAGCCCGGGCTTTCCAACGCTAGCGCGAAATGCGCCTGTTCCAGCTCTTTCTCCTGCCGCGCTTCGCCACCTGTGAACCGTGCTACTTCGGGGATAAGGCCCCTGCGCGGCTGTAGATAGCCAAACATCTCTTCAGCCATTTTCATCAGTTGGTCATGATCCACGGCGCCAGCGGCCGACAGGATCATCTGCTCGGGGCCGTAATGCTCGGCCACGAATCCCGACAGGTCCTCACGCGAGAACGCACTTACGCGCTCGGTCGGGCCAAGAATGGTGCGGCCCAACGGCTGATCGTGATAGCTCTGCTCTTGCAACCAGTCAAAGATCACGTCATCGGGCGTGTCATAAGCCTGGCCGATTTCCTGTAAGATCACGCCGCGCTCGACCTCGATCTCGCGCGGATCAAAGATCGGGTTCAGAACGATGTCGCCGATCACATCCATCGCCAGCGCCACATCGTCTTTCAGAACCCGCGCGTAATAGGCCGTCACCTCGCGCGAGGTATAGGCGTTGATGTACCCGCCCACATCCTCGATCGCTTCGGCGATTTGCAGCGCAGAACGCCGCTCGGTGCCCTTGAACGCCATGTGCTCAAGGAAATGCGCAATCCCGTTCTGCTCGATCCGCTCATGCCGCCCGCCGGCGGTCACCCAAATGCCGATGGCCGCAGATTGCAGCCCCGGCATGTTTTCACTGACGATACGAAACCCGTTCTTCAGTTGGTCTTGTCTGACTGTCACTCAGCAATATGCCTTCTGATATGATCCTCAAGGGCGCCCAGATCGTTGGCAATGCGGGTCACCCGTTCCGGACGTTCATACAGATCAGACATGCGGGAGGGAAGAGGCGGATGCACGTCGCTCGCCTTCTCGACCGCCGCCGGGAATTTCGCCGGGTGTGCAGTGGCCAGAGTGATCATCGGCACGTCTGCCGCGCGGTGCTCTTCCGCAACCTTGATGCCGACTGCGGTGTGCGGGCAGACCAGCTCAGCGCTGTGAGCCAGCGTGTGCTTGATTGTTTCCAAAGTTTCGTCCTCAGACACGCGACCCGAGTCAAAGCTTTCGCGCAGGGCTTCCATCGCGCCCTGGCTGACGTTGAAGCCTCCGGTCTTGAGTTCATCCATCAACTGAGCGACAGCACCGCCATCCTCGCCATAGGTATAATAAAGCGCGCGCTCAAAGTTCGAGCTGACCTGAATATCCATCGACGGGCTGATCGAGGGGATGGTGTCGCCCTTGAAATACCCCTCGCCAGACAGGCAGCGATGCAGGATGTCATTCTGGTTGGTCGCCACGACCAGACGGTCAATGGGCAGTCCCATACGTTTTGCCAGATAGCCCGCGAAGATGTCGCCAAAGTTACCGGTCGGCACTGTAAAACTGACCTTGCGATGGGGTGCGCCAAGGCTGACGGCAGCCGAAAAATAATAAACGATCTGCGCCAAAACCCGCGCGAAGTTGATCGAGTTCACACCCGCCAGCTTCACGTCATCCCGGAAATCGAAATCGTTGAACATGTCTTTCAGCGCGGCCTGACAATCATCGAAATCACCATCCACGGCCAACGCATGCACGTTGCTATCCGCAGGCGTCGTCATCTGGCGGCGCTGCACTTCCGAGACACGGCCATGCGGGAACAGGATGAACACATCCACTGCGTCCAGCCCCCGGAACGCCTCAATCGCGGCCGAGCCGGTATCCCCGCTGGTGGCGCCCACGATGGTCACACGTTCACCGCGCCGCTTCAGGGCCACCTGGAACAGTTGTCCGATCAGCTGCATGGCAAAGTCCTTGAACGCCAGCGTTGGACCGTGGAAAAGTTCCAGCAGGAAGTGGTTCTCATTCAGCTGCTTCAGCGGCGCACGCGCATCATGGTCAAAGCCCTCATACGCACGGGCGATGATCGCCTTGAATTCATCCTCGGCGAACGAGCCGCTGACATACGGCCACATCACCCGAAACGCGATCTCCTCATAGGGCAGACCGGCCAGCGCAGCGATCTCGTCCTTCGACATCACCGGGATCTCGGCGGGCAGGTACAGGCCGCCATCACGGGCCAGCCCGGTCAGCATCGCCTCTTCAAAGGTCAGTTCAGGCGCTTGGCCACGGGTCGAGATGTATTTCATTGTTCTTCACTTTCAGAAGGGGCGCGACTGCGCCACAGGAAATAGCCGGTCATCGCGGCCCAGACCAGAGCCAGACCAAACCATGTGATTGCGTATTGCAGATGATCGTTGGGAATGCCCGCCGTATCCACCGGCAGAGGCGTAACACCCGGGTCCGTTTCCGATCGGGCGATCAACAGTACAGGCTCGGCCCCCAGGGCCGCAGCCAAATTGGGCACGTCCCGGGCAAACCAAATGTTGTCGTCAATGTCTGGTTCGGGCGTGTAACCGTCGATCTCGTCCGGCCAGTGCAGATTGCCAGTAACCTCCATCGGCCCGGTTAAGCGATCAGCCTGCTTGGCAGTCGTCTGCACAAAACCCCGGTCCACAAGAATGGTCCTGGCTTCCGTGCTGAAGGATTGAATGATCCGATACCCCGCCCCAACCTGCTTGACCGAAACCAGAACATGGATTTCTCCCGGCTCCATTTCTCCGGCCACCGTCACCGGCAAATATCTGTCTCGCTCTGGCGAGATATCCCGTGGCAAGCCCACAGGCTTCGCCTCAATCCTGGCCTCGATGTCCGACAGCACTTCCTGTTTCCACGCCAACCTCTGCACTTGCCAGATGCCCAGCCAGAGCAACACGCCCAAGCCGGCAAGACCGAAAATCATCAAAAAGAGAATGCGGCGCATCTATAGACCATGTTGCAAATCCGGAACCGGCGTCTTGTTAAGGGGCACGCGGACCGAATTGCAACCACGCAATTGTATGGGGCGCAATCTTGCTACCTAATTGAGAAAAAGCCGCCCCAAAGGGCGGCTTTTGCAATTGAACAGCCCAACCGGCGTTACATCAGTGGCGCTTGACCCCAGATGTAGACGGCGAAGAACAGGAACAACCACACAACATCAACGAAGTGCCAGTACCAGGCCGCGGCCTCGAACCCGACGTGCTTTTCGGGCGTAAAGTCACCCCGCAGAGCCCGGATCAGACAAACCGAAAGGAAGATGGTGCCGATGATCACATGCGCACCGTGGAAACCAGTGGCCATGAAGAAGTTCGAATAGAACTGGTCATCGCCGAATTTCCAACCTTCATGGGCCAGCAGTTCATAATATTCAAAGCCCTGCAGGAAGGTAAATGCGATGCCCAGAGCAATACCGATGGCCAGACCCTGCACCAGCGCCCTGCGATCATTGCCATGGACCAGAGCATGGTGCGCCCAGGTGATGGCACACCCCGACAGCAGCAGAACCAGAGTGTTGATCAGCGGCAGGTGGAACGGGTCAACCGCATGGATATCCGGCTGGATGTATTCGGTGCCTGCATAATCGTACATCGGGTACATGCGATGTTTGAAGAACGACCAGAACCAGGCGAAAAAGAACATCACCTCGGACATCACGAACAGGATGAAACCATAGCGCAGGCCGATACGAACAACTGGTGTGTGATCGCCCGCGCGGCTTTCGGCCACCACTTCGGACCACCATGCAAACATGGTGTAGAGAACTGCCACCAGACCGGCCCAGAACATGAACGAGGTGATGCCGTGCATCCAGAGGACGGCTCCGAACAGCATCACAAAGCCGCCGACCGCGCCAAATAGCGGCCAGATCGACGGGGTCAGAATGTGATAATCATGGTTTTTAGCGTGTGCCATCAGCGTCCCTCACCTACAGGCGTTAGTTCGTGTTTGTATCTGCCTGCGTTTCAAGGGCGGCGTAGCCCTCGGGCAGGTCTATTTCATAAAATGTATACGACAGAGTGATCGTATGCACATACTTGGCTTCAAGATCCTCGACCATTTCAGGTTCGACGAAGAAAGTTACCGGCATCTGAACCCGTTCACCGGGCTTCAGCACCTGCTCTTCAAAGCAGAAACAGGCGATTTTCTGAAAATACCCACCGGCCGAATAAGGCGCGACGTTATAGGACGCCTGCCCTGCAATCGGTCGGTCGGTCGGGTTATAGGCCTCATAGAAGGCCAACCCGGTCTCACCGATGCGCACTTCCATCTCGCGCTCGACGGGCTTGAACTCCCAAGCCATGTCCTTGGCCTTCGAGGCGTCAAAGCGGACGGTCACGGTGCGGTCCAGAATATCCTCGGGCGCCTGTGCGGAAACGCCGGTGGTGCCACCAAAACCGGTGACGCGGCAGAACCAGTCGTAGAACGGGACAGCGGCCCAGGCCAGGCTGCCCATCAAGACAACCACACCCACCGTCTGCGCCACCGTTTTCTGTGGACCGGTCAATGCCATCAGTTCTGCACCTCCTGCGCCGGCACACCCAGGCTTGTGCCTGAGACTTTGACGATGGTCAGGCCGAAGATGATCACGATGAAGGCCGCCAGTGTCAGGCCAACCCCCAGATTTCGGCTAAAGCGGCGTTCATGCAGTTCGTGGCCTTTGCGCAGGCTCATGACCATCCTCCCAAGCCATAGGGTTTCAACAGCGCCTCGGCCAGAATCGCACCGAAGTGCAGGAACAGGTAGAGCAGTGACAGCTTGAAGAAAGCGCGCTCAACCCTGAAATTGTCCTCCTCTGCGTCGTCCTCGGTCCGACGCGAGATCTGCCACGCACCGCGCAGGAACAGAGCGTTCATCACCACCGCAACAGTCAGATAGATCGGGCCGCCAATGCCCGAAAATGCGGTGCCAACTGCCAGCGCGGCCAACAACGCAGTATAGACCAGAATATGCCAGCGTGTCGCGCGGCGACCGTGTGTTACGGTCAGCATCGGCACGCCCGCATCGTCATAGTCCGAACGCATGAACAGCGCCAGCGCCCAGAAATGCGGCGGCGTCCACATGAAGGTCAGCGCGAACATCAACCACGGTTCCAGCGTCATCGACCCGGTGGCTGCCACCCAGCCGATCACCGGCGGGAATGCCCCGGCTGCGCCGCCGATCACGATGTTCTGAGGCGTCGAGCGCTTCAGCCACATAGTATAGACGACCACGTAGAAAAAGATGGTGAAAGCCAGAAAGGCACCAGCGAACCAATTTGTCGCCAGCCCCAGCATGATCACGGACAGGCCGGAAAGCGCCAGTCCAAGCGCCAGAGCTTCACCCTCATCGACCTTACCGGACGGGATCGGGCGACGTTTCGTGCGTTTCATCACCTTGTCGATATCCGCATCCCACCACATGTTCAGCGCGCCGGACGCGCCACCACCGATGGCGATGAACAGGATGGCACAAAAGCCCACAAACGGATGTACCAGTACCGGCGCAGCCAGCAGACCGACCAGAGCGGTAAACACAACCAGAGACATCACGCGCGGTTTCAACAGGGCGAAATAGTCGCCAAAACTGGCCTCGTCCGCGCGCGCCGTGGCGGTCACAGTGCTGGCATTGATGCTTGCGTCGCTCATGTCCGGTCCTTCTGGGGGCCAAAGCCGCGCGATCCCCGCGCAGCCTGCGAGTGTTTACCTAAGCCTTGGCAGGCTCAGTTCGAGGCAACCTGATAGGCAGCAGGCTGGCCTGCATACTCTTCCAGAGCGCCTTGCAGCCATTGCTCATACGCCTCTTCGCTGACCACTTTGACCGTGATCGGCATATAGGCGTGGTCTTTGCCGCACAGTTCCGAGCACTGGCCGAAATAGACACCTTCCTTGTCGGCCTGGAACCACAGTTCCGCCAGACGACCCGGTACACCGTCCTGCTTTACGCCGAAGGACGGGATGGTCCACGAGTGGATCACGTCGGAGGCGGTGACCTGCATCACGATGACCTTGCCGACCGGCACGACAACGGCGGTGTCGGTGGCCAGCAGCCATTCGTCATCGCTGTAACCGGCATCGGCCAGCTTGGCGCGCATGGCGTCATCCAGAACAAACGGAGTAACATCCGCATCACCCGGGCGCGAACCTTCGTCCAGCGTGGCCGGGTGGCCCAGCAGGTAGCTGTCGAATGCAAAATCGTGATCGACATACTCGTAGGTCCAGTACCACTGGTTGCCCACCACCTTGATTACAACATCGCCCTCGGGAATTTCCTGCTGCTTGAACAGAACCGGCAACGAGAAGGCACCGATAAAGACCAGAATCAGGATCGGGCCCAACGTCCAGGCGATTTCAACCGGGGTATAGTGCGAGAAGCGCGCCGGTGTCGGGTTCGCACGCTGGTTGTAACGCAAGATACAATAGACCAGCAGCGCAGCCACGAACAGGCAGATCGCGGTGATGATCACCAGAATCATGCTGTCCAGCCGCTGAATCCCGTCGGCAAGACTGGTGGCCGCGGGCTGGAAACCCAAGCCGCCGTCAACCGGTTTGCCAATAATCTCAAGCTCCTGAGCCATGGCGGGAAGGCTGGAGAGGGCTGTCATGAACCCCGAAAGCATCAAAGCATTCTTCATTTTCTGTCCTGATCGTTTGATCTTTGCGTCCCTGGCGAAAAGGTGTGAATCGGTCGCACCTCTCCCGTTGTCTTTGGCGAAGTTAAAAACCATATTCCTGATGCTAGATAAAGCAAAATGCTTGCGTCAAACAGACGCTATTTTTGATCTGGATCAAACCCGAAAGGTACCAAGTGATGCCCAACGACCCGTTTCGCCCCTTTGAAAGCGCTCTTCCGCAGGACGAAGCGCTCGCGGTTTTGCAGTCTGCTACTGCCGGGGCGGAAGACGGAGAACTGTTCGTAGAACGGCGAAAGTCCGAATCTCTGGTCTTTGATGACGGGCGTTTGAAGACCGCATCCTATGACGCATCCGAAGGGTTCGGCCTGCGCGCCGTTCAAGGTGAGGTTGCAGGATATGCCCATTCTACCGACGTCTCGATTCCCGCGCTGAAACGGGCAGCAGAAACCGCCCGCCTGGCTGTGGGCGACGGTGGCGGTACATTGGCAGAAGCACCGCGCCCTACAAATACGCGACTTTATACGGACGAAGACCCGATCGAATCCGCCAGCTTCCCGGTCAAGATCGAAACCCTGCGCGAGATCGATGCCTACACCCGCGACCTTGACCCGCGCGTCGTACAGGTCAGCGCCACCATTGCCGCCGCCGTGCAAGAGGTCGAAATCCTGCGCCCAGATGGTGTTCTGGTGCGCGATGTGCGTCCGATGACCCGCCTGAATATCTCGGTCATAGTTGAACAGAACGGCCGCCGCGAAAGTGGCTCGGCAGGTGGTGGAGGTCGCGTGGGTCTGGACGGGCTGATTGATCCCTCTGATTGGCAGGACAAAGCCCGCGAGGCGCTGCGGATCGCGCTGGTCAATCTGGACGCCGTCCCTGCCCCGGCCGGTGTGATGGAGGTCGCCCTTGGACCCGGCTGGCCCGGCATCCTGCTGCACGAGGCCATCGGGCATGGGCTGGAAGGCGATTTCAACCGCAAAGGAAGTTCAGCCTTTGCCGGACTAATGGGCCAGCAGATTGCATCCAAAGGCGTGACAGTCGTCGATGACGGCACCATCGCGAACCGGCGCGGCTCGATCACGGTGGATGACGAAGGCACGCCAAGTTCGCGAACCGTGCTTATCGAGGACGGCATTCTGACCGGCTACATGCAGGACAGGCAGAACGCCCGATTGATGGGGGTTGCACCCACCGGAAACGGGCGGCGTCAGAGCTATGCGCACAATCCCATGCCGCGCATGACCAATACGGTGATGCTGGGCGGGAACGACGATCCTGCCTCTTTGGTTGCAGATATCAAAGACGGTATCTGGGCCGTGGGTTTCGGCGGTGGTCAGGTGGATATCACCAACGGCAAGTTCGTGTTTTCCTGCACCGAAGCCTACCGTGTCGAAAACGGTAAAATCGGCGCGCCGGTCAAAGGCGCGACACTGATCGGCGACGGGCCATCCGCACTGAACCGCATCCGCGGCTTGGGCAACGACATGGCACTGGATCCGGGCATGGGAACCTGTGGCAAGGACGGTCAATGGGTGCCGGTAGGCGTCGGTCAGCCTACAGTTCTGCTGGATGGTCTGACGGTCGGCGGATCAGCAGCCTGACAGAGAATCGCCCCCGCGATGGTTAACGCCGAGCAATTGGAAGTTTGGTTTTTTCGCGTCTGCTTGACTCACACCTCAAGTGGGCGCCATTATTTTTCGCTTTAAAATCAGATTATTACAAAGTTTCGCACATAAAGCCCCGAAAATAATCCGAATAATTTGACAGGATTCACAAGCTGTTAACCCCTGCAGCCGTAAACCAGCTCTGCAATCAGGCGGAGCAACGGATGACCGAAGAGCAGCTTTCTTCCTATCACCCCACACTCCCACCCACCACGGAAGAGGATCGGTTTTCCTGGCTTCGTCTGTTGCGCTCGCGCAAGGTCGGTCCGGCGACGTTTCGTCGGCTGTTGCGCGAACATGGTTCGGCGCAGAACGCGCTGGCCGCGCTGCCTGAAATGGCACGTGCAGCCGGAATTGAAGGGTATGAAATTTGCCCGCCCGGCGTGATTGAGGCGGAACTCAAGGCCGCAAAAGCCGCAAATGCGCGGCTTTTGTGCCTTGGGTCCGCTGATTTTCCTGATGCCTTGAATAACTTGTCGGATGCCCCTCCGATGTTGTGGGCGATTGGAGATGTGTCTTTGCTGCGTAAACCCTGCATTGCGATGGTCGGGGCGCGAAACTGTTCGTCACTGGGTGCACGGATGGCGCGTGGGTTGGCGGTCAACCTTGGAAAGCAAGGGTATATCGTTGTGTCAGGGTTAGCGCGCGGAATCGACACCTCTGCACATATGGCAGCATTGGATACCGGCACTGTTGCTGTCATGGCTGGCGGCGTGGACGTAATCTACCCAGCAGAAAACACCGATCTGGCCAGAGAGATCGCCCAATCGGGGCTGCGCGTGTCCGAGCAACCGATGGGCGTGACCCCGCAAGCACGGCACTTTCCGCGCCGCAACCGGATCATCTCGGGGCTGGCTCAGGCGGTTGTCGTGGTTGAAGCCGCCGCTAAATCCGGCAGCCTGATCACCGCGCGGGACGCCTTGGATCAGGGCCGCGAGGTTCTGGCTGTACCCGGCCACCCGTTTGATGCCCGTGCGGCCGGATGCAACCTTTTGATCCGCGACGGGGCCAACCTGGTGCGGTCCGTCGAAGACGTAATCGAAGCGCTGCCGCAGCAGCAGGCAGACTTGTTTGAGGCCTCGCTGCCTGAAGCATCTGTGGAACAGGCCCCCTCGAGTGCAGCATTACATGATGAGATACTGGCCCGGCTGGGACCGTCACCGATAGCCGAAGACCAGTTGATCCGCGACATCTCCGCCACTGCGGGCGAGATTGGTCCGGCTTTGGTCGATCTGGAACTGGAAGGGCGAGTTCAGCGCCAGCCCGGCGGTTTGCTGTCCCTGACGGCCTGACGCACTTTCGCGTGACGCACGGGTATTTTCACTTCTAGCACGCTGAAATTGCCGTCTAATTTCGGTTTTTGAAGGAACGCATTGACAATTCGCTCTTGCCCTACACATTTTGCACGATCATAGAAGGCGCCCAATTCGTCGAGCGAGGTTTTCCCTTAAATGCCTGTAGTTGTTGTAGAATCCCCGGCAAAAGCCAAGACAATCAATAAGTATCTTGGCCCCGACTACACGGTTTTGGCGTCTTATGGCCATGTGCGGGACCTGCCGCCCAAGGACGGATCGGTCGATCCCGCGCATGAATTTGCGATGAAATGGGAAGTCGGCAATGACAGCCGCAAGCACGTCAAAGCCATCGCTGACGCGCTGAAAGAAGACAACGCCCTGATCCTGGCCACTGACCCCGATCGCGAAGGCGAGGCGATCAGCTGGCACCTTCAGGAGGCGCTGACCAAGCGGCGCTCGATCAAGAAGGACACTCCGGTCAGCCGGGTCACCTTCAACGCCATCACCAAAGACGCGGTGACCGAGGCGATGCAGAACCCGCGTGAGGTCGATATGCCTCTGGTCGAGGCTTATCTGGCCCGCCGCGCACTCGATTACCTGGTAGGCTTCAACCTGTCTCCGGTTTTGTGGCGCAAATTGCCGGGCGCGAAATCGGCGGGCCGGGTGCAATCGGTTTGCCTGCGTCTGATTGTCGAGCGCGAGATGGAGATTGAGGCGTTCAAGCCGGTTGAATACTGGTCGGTGCGCGCCCTATTCGAAACACCGCGTGGTCAGACCTACGAAGCGCGGCTTGTCACTCTGGCCGGAAGAAAACTGGACAAACACGATCTGGCGAATGCCACGCAGGCGGAACTGGCGGTTCAGGCAATCTCCAGCCGCGCGCTCAGCGTCACATCGGTCGAGGCCAAACCCGCCGCCCGCAATCCCAGCGCGCCGTTCATGACCTCGACCCTGCAGCAGGAAGCCAGCCGCAAGTTCGGCATGGGTGCGCGTCACGCGATGCAGGTGGCGCAGCGGCTGTATGAGGCGGGTTACATTACCTATATGCGGACCGATGGCATCGACATGGCGCCCGAAGCCGTCGCAGCCACCCGCGACGCGATTACCGAGCGATATGGCGCGGAATACGTGCCTGACAGCCCGCGCATGTACAAGAACAAGGCCAAGAACGCGCAGGAAGCCCACGAGTGTATCCGTCCGACGGATATGTCGCGCGACGCCAAGGCACTGAAGGTCACGGATGAGGATCAGCGCCGACTGTATGACCTGATCTGGAAACGCACCATCGCCTGCCAGATGGCCGCCGCCCGGTTGGAGCGGACGACGGTCGAGATTGGCAGCGCCGATGGCCAGGTCGGCCTGCGCGCAACCGGTCAGGTGGTTCTGTTCGACGGGTTCATGCGCGTTTATGAAGAAGGTCGCGATGACGTCTCTGACGACGACGAAAAGCGCCTGCCGCAGATCATGCAGGGCGATCCGGCGCCGTTCGCCAAAACCTCTCTGAAAGATCAGTACGCGAAGGCGGAGGACAAGGCCGCCCTCCTATCGGACAACGAGGCTGTTCTAGCCTTGCAACACCACACCCAACCGCCGCCGCGTTACACCGAGGCCACCTTGGTCAAGCGCATGGAAGAGCTGGGCATCGGGCGCCCCTCGACCTACGCCTCGATCGTGACCACGATTCAGGACCGGGAGTATGTGCGCAAGGACAAGAACAGGCTGATCCCCGAGGAAAAGGGACGGATCGTCACGATCTTCCTGCTGAATTTCTTCCGGCAATACGTGGGCTATGAGTTCACCGCCAATCTTGAGGAACAGCTGGACGACGTCAGCGCGGGTGGTCGTGACTACAAGGAGTTGCTGAGCAAGTTCTGGCGCGATTTCTCGGCCGCCATTGGTGAGACGTCCGAACTGCGCATTTCCGAAGTTCTGGACAAGCTGGACGAAGCGCTGGCGCCACAGCTGTATCCGCCGCGCGAGGATGGGTCCGACCCGCGTGTCTGTCCGAAATGCGGCGTGGGCCAATTGCACCTGAAAACCTCGCGCACTGGTGGTTTCGTTGGTTGTGGCAACTATCCGGAGTGTACATACACGCGCCCCATTGCCGGTGAAGGTGCCGAGGGCGATGAACGTCTGCTGGGCGAAGATGCTGGCGATGAGATCTGGCTGAAATCCGGTCGGTTTGGGCCATATGTCCAGCGGGGCGAACCGACGCCCGAGAACAAGAAACCGCCGCGTGCGTCTCTGCCGCGCGGGTGGAGCAAGGATGACATGGATCTGGACAAGGCTCTGACCCTGCTGTCCCTGCCCCGACAGATCGGCGAACACCCCGAGGGCGGCATGATCAGCTCGAACTTCGGGCGGTTTGGTCCTTATCTGATGCATCAGCTGGCGGATGAGGCCAAACCGGTTTATGCCAACCTCAAAGACCCCAACGACGTGTTCGAGATCGGCATGAACCGCGCGGTTGAAATGCTGGCCGAAAAGCGCGCCAACCCCGGGCGGGGCCGTCGCGCAGCAGCCAAAGCGTTGAAAGAATTGGGCGAACACCCCGATGGCGGTGCGATGCAGGTTCTGGACGGGCGTTATGGGCCGTATGTGAAATGGGAAAAGGTCAACGCGACCATTCCCAAGGACATCAAGCCCGAAGACGTGACGCAGGAAATGGCCATCGAATTGGTCAACGAGCGCGCGGCCAAAAAGGGCACCAAGAAAAAAGCAGCTCCCAAGAAGAAAGCTGCCGCCAAGAAAACGGCCAAAAAGGCGGCCACCTGACTGTCGGCTAGGTAGAAATACTACCTACGCCTTGGTTTCATTGACTTCCCCGTGACGCGGCGGCACAACCTGCGCCATCACCATGTCATTGGGGGAGTTTTCCATGAAGAAAGTCTATGCCAATGCCACCGAGGCGCTCGATGGAGTGATTTCGGACGGCATGATGATCGCCGCGGGCGGTTTCGGCCTGTGCGGTATTCCCGAGTTGCTGCTAGAGGCCATCAAGGACTCGGGCGCTCAGGACCTGACCTTTGCCTCGAACAACGCGGGCGTCGACGATTTCGGGATCGGCATTCTGCTGCAGACCAAGCAAGTCAAAAAGATGATCAGCTCTTACGTCGGAGAAAACGCCGAATTCATGCGTCAGTACCTGGCCGGAGAGCTGGAGCTGGAATTTAATCCGCAAGGCACCCTTGCCGAACGGATGCGCGCCGGTGGTGCGGGTATCCCCGGCTTCTATACCAAGACCGGCGTGGGCACCGTGATTGCCGAGGGCAAAGAGCACAAAGACTTCAACGGCGAGACTTATATTCTGGAAGAGGGCATCTTCGCCGATCTGGCCATCGTCAAGGCTTGGAAAGCCGATGACACCGGCAACCTGATCTTCCGCAAGACCGCGCGCAACTTCAACGTGCCCGCGGCAACCTGCGGCAAGATCTGCATCGCTGAGGTCGAAGAAATCGTACCCCGCGGCTCGCTGGACCCCGACGCGATTCACCTGCCCGGCATCTACGTGCATCGCATCATTCAGGGTCAGCACGAAAAGCGCATCGAACAACGCACCACCCGTAAGAAGGAGGAAGCATAATGCCCTGGGATCGTAATCAGATGGCCGCACGCGCAGCGCAAGAGCTGGAAGACGGCATGTATGTGAACCTCGGCATCGGCATCCCGACGCTGGTGGCGAACTATGTGGGTGACAAAGACATCACCCTGCAATCCGAGAACGGTATGCTGGGCATGGGACCATTCCCGTTCGAGGGTGAGGAAGACCCCGACCTAATCAACGCAGGCAAACAGACTATCACCGAATTGTCCCGCACATCCTACTTCGACAGCGCGACTTCTTTCGCCATGATCCGAGGCGGCAAGATCGCCGCAGCCGTTCTGGGCGCGATGGAGGTGGACGAGGAAGGTGATCTGGCCAACTGGATGATTCCCGGCGTGCTGGTCAAAGGCATGGGCGGCGCGATGGACCTTGTGGCCGGCGTGGGCCGTGTAATCGTCGTGATGGATCACACCAACAAGCACGGTAAGTCCAAACTGCTGAAGAAATGCACCCTGCCGCTGACCGGTAAGAAGGTGGTGGATCGCATCATCACTAATCTGGGTGTTCTGGATGTGGTCGAAGGTGGCCTGAAGATCGTCGAAATTGCCGAGGGCGTAACCGAGGACGAAATCCGCGCCGCCACCGAAGCCAAGATCGTCAACTGATCCTTTACACCAAAATGGCCCGCCGTTACTGGCGGGTCTTTTTCAGTTCTGGGTCTGGAAGACGCACCCGTCCGAAATAAGCTCAGGCGGAGTTGAACACAGGGCCTTGGCAATCTGAAAGGCCGCAAGGACCTTGGGCACATAGTCGCGCGTCTCGGCATAAGGTGGCACACCACTGTGCTTGCGGACCGCGCCTTCACCCGCGTTATACCCAGCCAACACCAGAATCGGATCATTGCCAAATTCTTCCATCAACCAGTTCAGGTATTTCACCCCACCCGAAATATTCTGAGAGGGCTTAAAGCTGTCTTTAACACCAAATCGTTTGGCGGTTGCTGGCATCAACTGCATCAACCCCTGCGCCCCGGCAGAACTGACTGCATCCGCGCGACCAGCGGATTCAACAGAAATTACGGCCAGCACCAATGCGGGAGAAACATTGGTCCCCACGGTCGAGCGCAGGATCTCGATGCCCTGCTGTTGTGCGATGTTCTGAAGAGTCTGCAGTCGTGGTGAGGCCACATTGGTCGCGGCCAACGCTTTTATAGCGTCGTTCAACCGCCCCGCACCCGATGCGGAGAGCGCCGGAGAAATTTTGTCCCAGAAGGCTTTGTATGACCCGACCGGCTTGTTCTTTGGCCCTGTGCCCGGAACGCTAGGGGGGACAGCTGTTGTGCGCGTTGCAACCTCGGGAACGGAAATCTCAGCCCCGGTGCTGGGTGCGTATGGGGCCGCCGCATGTTCCTCGGGCGATATTTGAACAGTCACCTTGGGCCGCGTGCCAGGCTTTGGCGCCTTCACTCTCTTATATACGCCCCTGGGTTCAGTCTCGGTTGCGACAGCTGACATTGGTGCTGCCACCACCAGCGCCAAGATGCCGGCGCAGGTCATAGCGTCCCGGAGTTTCATTTGCCTGCCTCGTGCTTTTTCTTTTCAACAGTTTGAAGCGCGAATCCCTTTGAAAAGCCAGAAAAACACGTCGAATTGGGGCAATTTCGCCTCATTTGCCGCAATTTTGCATCGGCGGCAACATGGGGCGCCCTCCCTTGTGATTTTTTAAACCTTTATTTTCAATATGTTAGAAATAAAACTACCAAAAAGTTAAGCCCGGAAGAAAAAAGACGGTGTTTGGCCCAATTCCTGCCATGCCAGACAGGCAAACATAATGCCATACCGAGACGGTCGGGAGCGGACTGAGAGAGAAAGCTCTGTTAGACGCCGAGGTTTAAATGACTTTTTTGATCCTTTAGGAGGGACGTAACATGATCAAGTTCATCAAGAACTTCCGCAAAGACGAAGACGGCGCCGTAACTGTTGACTGGGTTGTTCTGACCGCAGCTGTTGTTGGCCTGGCCGCCGTTGCCTACACCCAAGTTGGTGATGGTACCAAAGCAATCGCAGACGCCGTTGGCTCGACCCTGGATGTCGCAGCCTCCAACGTTGCAAGCGATATTCCGATCACCCCGAAGTAATCGGAACCACAGCTTAGTCTGAGAAATTCTTTTGTGGGGCCTTGCCTGTTCAGGCGTGGCCCCATTTGTTTTGCAACAACTCCAACTCCGGCGCTTTCATGATGAACAGAATCCAAACTTTCATAGAGCACGAAGACGGGGCAGTCACTGTTGACTGGGTCGTGCTGACAGCTGCGATCGTGGGCATCGGCGCAGGTGTATACGCTTACTTTGGCCAACCCGTCAAAGAACTGGATGCCAGAGCTGGCGCAGCCCTGAGCAAGGTTGATGTCGCTGAAGAGATCAGCGTCAAATTCGGCGCAACCGATCCCTGATCGACACGGCCCTTGATTGTCCCGAATGCCACGGAGGCAAAATATTTCAAATATTGTCCCCTTTTTCGACACAATCTACCTTTATCCAAAACTGATCTTTGTCGTAGTTTCTGCGGCAACTAAACGAAAAAGAAAAACGAGGGGACGCGAATGCGTTTGGTATTTGGACTTGTCCTGATTGCCGGGGTGGCTTTGGCCGGGGGTGCGGTCTATATGGCTCGCGACTACATCGCTCAGCACCAGGATCAGCTCGCCCGTGAACGCCAAGCCACAAAGGATGCGCTGGCAAACGTCAAATCGGTGCCAACCGTAGGCGTCATCGTTTCCAACCGGGCCATGAAATACGGCGAGCCGCTGGTCGAGGATGATGTTCGAATCGTGAACTGGCCCGAGGATGCCATTCCAGAAGGCAGCTTTTTGGACATGGAAGTACTGTTCCCCGAAGACGCCAAAGGTGATCGATTCGTGCTAAGGGCGTTGGAAAAAGACGAAGCGCTGATGGAGGTCAAGGTCACCAAGCCTGGCCAGGCAGCAGGCCTTGTTTCCCGAATTGAAAAGGGTATGCGCGCGTTTGCTATCAGCGTCGATGTTTCGTCGGGCGTTTCCGGCTTTCTGCGTCCAGGCGACAGCGTGGATGTGTATTGGACCGGCTCTGTCAGCCGAGAATTCGAAGGCGGCGGTGACCAAATCACCCGCCTGATTCAGACCAACATCGAATTGATCGCAGTGGACCAGACCGCCGGATCTGACCTGACCGGCGCGACGATCGCGCGCACCGTGACCGTTGCTGCAACACCGGAACAGATCGCGGCTTTGGCGCAGGCGCAGAACACTGGCCAGTTGTCACTGGCCCTGGTTGGTGTGCAGGACGATACGGTCGCAACTGCAGTTGAAGTGGACCAGCGCAAATTGCTGAACCTCAAGGAATCGGCTCCTGCTCCGGCCCCGGTCACAGAAAAGGTCTGCACCGTGAACACGCGGCGCGGCGGTGAGATCGTCAAAACCCAAATTCCTTGTACAAACTGATGTAAATCAGAGATTTACGACCGCAAGCCGCGCCATGTGCGCGGCTTGTTACGTTTTGGATGTTGCGCATTGTCCACATAAGGAAAATTCCGGAAACCATTGATTATTGCAATAAATTCGTAATTCGCGCAGTGTTACCCAGCATAGGGCATTAGACCCAAAAAACGAGGCGTGATCGGAGAGGCAGGTCACATGAAAATACGTTCTTGGATCAGCGCAACCCTGCTTGGGTTGGCGCTTACAGTTGGTCCGGTCGGCCAAACGGCCTGGGCTGAAACTTTGCGCGTGGTGAAGAATGGCACAGCGGAAACGCTGGACGTTCCGATGAACCGCGCAATTGTCGTGGAAAGCGAAGAACCGTTCGCCGAGCTCAGCATCGCCAATGCCGGCATCGCTGATATCTCGTCGCTTTCGGATCGTACGATTTATGTGTTGGGCAAAACACCGGGTCTGACCACGCTGACCCTGTTTGACGGCGCGGGCAACCTGCTGGCGAACGTTCGGGTGCGTGTGTCTCCGGATGTGTCCGAGTTTAAGGAGCGGCTGCGGCAGATTCTTCCGGCTGAGCAGATCGAAGTCCGGACCGCCAATGACGGAATCGTGCTTTCAGGTGTGGTTTCAAGCAGCGCGAAACTTAGCCGTGCACTGGAACTGGCCGAACGATACGCACCCGACCGCGTTTCGAACTTGATGTCCGTCGGCGACGTTCAACAAGTAATGTTGAAGGTACGTTTTGCCGAGATGAGCCGTAGTGTGGCCAAAAGCCTGACCGCATCGTTAGGTTTTGGCGGCGGTGACGTAACCGGAGGTATCAACACACTGAACACTGCTGGTGCGTTGGCCAACGCCTTGAACAACAACATTCCTGTTCAGCAAACTAATACCGGCGCGATCTTGTTCGGTTTTGGCGCAGGCTCTACTCAGGTCCGCCTGCTGCTGGAGGCCCTTGAGGCCAAAGGGCTTGCACGCAGCCTCGCAGAACCGAACCTTTCCGCCCTTTCGGGGCAAGAAGCAGAATTTCTGGCAGGTGGCCAAGTTCCGATCCCGGTCCCCGGGGATGACGGGCAAATCGCCATCGAATACCGGAACTTCGGTGTTCAGGTTCTCTTTACACCGCGCGTAGTGGACAGTGATCTGATCAATCTCGAGATGGGGGCTTCAGTTTCAAGCATTGATTCTAACTCGTCCTTCACAATTGCAGGTAACAACGTCCCAACCTTTATCGTTCGACAGACAAAGACGACGGTTGAACTACGAGACGGTGAAAGCTTTGCCATTGCCGGCCTGATTCAGGATGATTTCAGGGACGCTGCCAGTCAACTTCCATGGATCGGCGATGTTCCGGTGCTCGGCGCCCTGTTCCGTAGCTCGAATTACCAGCGCCAACAAAGCGAGCTAGTCATCATCGTCACAGTTCATCTTGTGTCCCCAACACGTGGCGAAGCCCTGGCATTGCCAACGGACCGGGTCAAACCGCCCAGCGAATTTGATCTGTTCGTAAACGGCAGAGTCGGTCGTACAACGCGTCCGGGTTCCGGTGCGGCTTCGGAAGTGGCCAAACAGGACTTTGGCAGCTCCTACGGCTACATTCTGGATTGATAGGAGGATAGGACCAATGCAGAAGTGGATTATCGCACTGGGTCTTTCGGTCGCTGTCTCCGCATGCACGCGTGAGGCGGGGTACGAAGTAGACCAAGGCGCATTCGGAAATGCGACTCTGAATAACCTCAAGGTCATGAATGGCGAATTGACCTACGCTCAGATCCTAGGCCAGCGCTTCGCAGCCGAGGTTCCGACGCAGATCAACTTTGCATTCGACAGTGCACAGCTAGATGAAACGGCTCAACGTGTTCTGTTGCGGCAGGCCTCGTGGATCAAACAATTCCCCGAAGCACGATTCCGCGTGTATGGCCATACCGATGCGGTTGGTTCGACGTCATATAACAAAGCACTGGGTCAGCGGCGCGCTAATGCGGCCGTTGCGTTCCTGACACGGCAAGGCATCTCGCGCTCGCGCCTCGAGGCTGTCGTGTCCTTTGGGAAAACGCGGCCTCTTATCGACACGCCGGACAGGGATCGCCGCAACCGCCGCACCGTGACAGAAGTTTCAGGCTTTGTGGATCGTGCACCGCAGCTGCTGGATGGCAAGTACGCCGAAGTCATCTATCGCGAATATGTCGAGAGCGCGACAAGAGCGAGCTACATCCAACGCGAAGACGGCTCTGGTGGTGAATAATCTTTAGGAAATGGGCGGCATCGTCGCCCATTTCCCTACAATTGGTTCTTTTGCGCCCAAATCTTGCCTAAGTTCCAAGCCAAATTTTCAACAATTAGGTGACTTGCGGCCGATCCTGGCCGCACTGGGGCAAGAGCGAACCAGACAGGGTATTCAAGCCCACTGTGTTTGCCTGCTCCCGCGACGAGGATTGTGTTAATGACGAGCGCTTCGCCACAAGACGACAAGAATGCCATTCAGGCTTGCACCATCAGCCGTGATGTCCAGAACTTCGATCTTTTGATCGAGGACATGGAGGCGGCACTGGGGGAACGCTGGGGTGACCTGGGTTTCGCTGAAGCGCTGGCCTTTTTCAGCCAACCCGATGCCGATTCTCTGGAATTTGTGGCACTGGCAATCGATGGCGAAGATGAAGACAACCTGTCACTGATGGGCGAAATCATAACCCGCGCTAAAGAAAAGAAGATCAAGATTGTTCTGATCGCCGAAGATGTCACACCGGCGTCTCTGCATCAGCTGCTGCGCAAGGGTGCAGATGAATTTGTCCCCTACCCCCTGCCCGAAGGCGAGCTGCAGGAAGCGATCACCCGAATGAACCAGCCCGATCCGGTCGCAGTTCACGAGACGGCTTCGCCGCTAACGCAAGGCGAATCAAAGGAAGGTGCCCTGTTCGTCGTGCACGGTCTGGCCGGAGGCGTGGGATCCACTACGATGGCGGTCAACCTGGCCTGGGAACTGGCCACCGTATCCGAAAAAGAAGAACCGTCGGTTTGCCTGCTCGATCTGGACCTGCAGTTTGGCACGGTATCGACCTATCTGGACCTGCCGCGCCGCGAAACCGTCTTTGAAATGCTGTCTGACACAGCCTCGATGGATGAGGAGGTGTTTGCGCAGGCGCTGCAAACCTACGAGGAAAAGCTGCAGGTTCTGACCGCACCGTCGGATATGGTTCCACTGGACCTGATCACGCCGGAAGATATCCAGCGGGTGATCGACACGGCCCGCCGCCACTTTGACTACGTCGTCGTGGACATGCCATCGACGCTTGTTCACTGGTCGGAGACAGTTCTTCAGGCCTCGCACGTGTATTTCGCATTGATCGAACTGGACATGCGCTCGGCCCAGAACGCGCTGCGGCTTAAACGTGCCCTGCAGGCCGAAGAACTGCCGTTCGAAAAATTGCGTTTCGCCCTAAATCGGGCTCCGAAATTCACCGATCTGAACGGCAAGGGCCGGGTAAAGCGGATGGCGGAAAGCCTGGGTATCTCTATCGATCTGCAACTGCCTGATGGTGGCAAACCAGTCATGCAAAGCGGTGACCACGGACAACCGCTGGCCAATGCAGCCGCCAAGAACCCACTGCGTCGCGAAATCGCGAAACTTGCTAAATCGCTTCACAGCTTGGGCAGCAGCAACGCTGAAGCTGCGTAACTCAGTCTGAAAGGGAACGAGCCGCCGTGTTTTCAAGATACAAGAAACAGTCCGAAGCGCAGCCGGTTCAATCCCCGGCCGCAACACCGAAGCCTACGGTTGAAAAAGCTCCGTCGGCCAATGCGGTCGCCCGACGCCCCCAGCCAAAGAAAACCGCCGAGCCTGTGGTGGCCGATCGCGACCGCAAACGCAAAGAGCGTCTTGGTGAAATCAAGATCGAACTGCACCGCGAGCTGCTGGAGAACCTGAACCTCGCCGCGCTTGAGAACGCAGGCGAAGCGGAGTTACGCGCAGAAATCAGTGCGATTGCCAGCGAAGTTCTTGAATCGCGCAACATCGTCCTGAACCGCGAGGATCGCACGCAGCTCAACAAGGAGCTGTATGACGAGGTAACTGGCCTGGGTCCGCTTGAGACCTTGCTGCAGGACGACACGGTCAACGATATTCTGGTCAACGGTCCTCAGCAGATCTTCGTGGAACGCAACGGTAAGCTGGAAATCAGCGACATCACCTTCAAGGATGAAAAGCACCTGATGCGGATCATCGACAAGATCGTGTCCGCTGTGGGTCGTCGCGTTGATGAATCCAACCCCTATGTTGACGCCCGTCTGGCTGATGGTTCGCGTTTCAACGCAATGGTCCCGCCGATTGCGGTGGATGGCTCGCTGGTGTCGATTCGTAAGTTCAAAAAAGACAAGCTGGGCATCGATGACCTGGTCAATTTTGGCGCGTTTACTGAGGAGATGGCGGCCTACCTGCAGGCCGCTGTGTCAACTCGGCTGAACATCATCGTTTCTGGTGGTACGGGTTCGGGTAAGACGACGACTCTGAACGCCTTGTCCAGCTTTATCGACGACGCCGAGCGCATCCTGACCATCGAGGATACAGCGGAACTTCAGCTGCAACAGACCCATGTGGGCCGGATGGAAAGCCGCCCGCCCAACGTTGAAGGCAAAGGTGAAGTCAGTCCCCGCGACTGCCTGAAAAACGCTCTGCGGATGCGTCCTGACCGCATCATCGTGGGTGAGACGCGGGGCGCCGAGGTGATCGACATGCTGCAGGCCATGAACACCGGCCACGACGGTTCGATGACCACGATCCACGCCAACTCGGCGCGTGATGGTATCTCGCGCTTGGAAAACATGATCGCTATGGCCGGTATTGAAATGCCTATCAAGGCGGTCCGCAGCCAGATCTCAAGCGCTGTGAACCTGATCGTGCAGGCCAGCCGCCTGCAGGATGGTTCGCGCCGTATGACCTCGATCACCGAGATTACCGGCATGGAAGGTGATGTAATTTCGATGCAGGAAATCTTTAAATTCCAGCGGGTTGGCCTGACACCGGACAACAAGATCATCGGCCACTTCACGGCAACAGGCGTGCGAAGCCACTATTCCGAGCGATTCCGCCTGTGGGGCTTTGATCTGCCCACTTCGATCTATGAACCGACGACTATGTAGGAGATCTGGATATGCAACTGCCTCTTGAGGCGCTCATATATGTCGTGATCTTCATCGCGGTGTTCTTTCTGGTCGAAGGCATCTATCTGGTGGCCTTCGGGAAATCCATCAGCCTGAACAGCAAAGTCAACCGCCGTCTCGACATGCTCGACAAAGGGGTCGGGCGGGAGCAGGTTCTGGAACAGCTGCGCAAGGAAATGCAGCAGCATATGAAGACGCAGAGCATCCCGCTCTATTCGCTGCTGGCCGACAAGGCACAAAAGGCAGCGATCGCCTTTACTCCGCGACAACTGATCATGGTTATGATCCTGTTGTCCGGCTTTGCCTTTGTAGGCCTGAGCATCGGCACCGCGACGGATATGGTTCTTCGGGTCGCTCTGTCAGGCTTTATCGGAGTTGGCGGCGTTTACACGTGGGTAAATCGCAAGGCAAAAACACGCATGGCCCTGATGGAAGAGCAACTGCCTGATGCGGTTGAGCTGATGGTCCGTTCGCTGCGTGTCGGTAACCCGTTCGTCTCATCCGTCCAGATCGTCGCAAACGAGGTGCAGGACCCGTTGGGCACAGAGTTTGGCATCATCGCCGATGAATGCGCTTATGGCCGTGACGTGGGTGAGGCTCTGAAAGACATGGCCGAGCGTCTGGGCATGCAGGACCTTCGCTTTTTGTCGGTGGCCGTCGGGATTCAGCAACAGTCGGGTGGTAACCTTGCCGAAATCCTGGCCGGTCTGGCCAAGGTGATCCGCGCCCGTTTTCGCCTGTTCCGGCGCGTCAAGGCGATCACCGCCGAGGCGCAATGGTCCGGCAAATTCCTGTCCGGTTTCCCGGTCTTTTGCCTGCTGTTCATTCTTGTGAACGATCCCGGATACTATGACGACGTGATCGATCACCCTCTGTTCATCCCACTCTGTTTCTTTGTCGGCATTATGCTGACGCTGAACCTGATTGTGATGCGCGTTCTTACCAACATTAAGGTCTGAGGGCATAGCAATGGAATTCCTGACCCAAATCAACGACCTGATCAAACAATACCTGGGTGAGTTCGGACCGCTGATCGTTATCGGCGTTCTTGGGCTATTCATGATCCTGATCGCCGTTTCTCTGATGCTGAACCAGCCAGAGGATCCGCTGAAAAAGCTACAGAAATCAACCGCGGCACCCAAGTCGGATAAAAAGTCCAAAAAGGACAAGCTCCGCAACGCCAGCCGCAACGAACAACTTCAGAAATTCGCCACCTTCCTCGAGCCCCAGAACGAAGAAGAGCTTTCGGCGATGCAACTCAAGTTGCGTCAGGCCGGGTATCACTCGAAGGATGCGGTGCGATTCTTCCATTTTGCGCAGTTTGCACTGGGTATCGTCGGAATTCTGATCGGTGTGTTGTTGGTAACGGTGCTGTCAGGCGGAGAAGAATTCACCGGAAGCCAAATGACAATTCGCGTTCTGATTCCGTCAGCCGCAGGGTATTTCCTGCCGCGCTATTGGGTCACCCGGCGCGTCGAGGAACGGAAAGAGGCAATCACCGCCGGGTTTCCCGATACGCTGGACCTTATGCTGGTATGTGTCGAGGCCGGTCAGTCACTGGATCAGGCCATTGTGCGCGTGGCCCGCGAGATGAGCACCTCCTACCCGGATATCGCGCAGGAATTCGAAGTTGTCGCCCATGAAATGAAAGCCGGTAAGGACAAGGATACGGTGTTGCGCGATTTCGGAACCCGTTGCGGCGTTCAGGATGTCAGCTCATTCGTGACCGTGATGATTCAATCGGCAACATTCGGTACATCCATTGCCGAAGCTCTGCGGGTTTATGCCAGCGAGATGCGTGACAAACGCGTGATGCGGGCCGA
This sequence comes from Ruegeria sp. AD11(2025), assembly GCF_056542405.1. Taxonomy (NCBI): domain Bacteria; kingdom Pseudomonadati; phylum Pseudomonadota; class Alphaproteobacteria; order Rhodobacterales; family Roseobacteraceae; genus Ruegeria; species Ruegeria sp. AD11(2025). The sequence continues at coordinate 134,920 of NZ_JBQFZU010000012.1, forward strand.
AGAGGCCGCGAACAAGTTGCCAACCAAGATGACACTTGCCACAATGATGCTGACGGTGCCGCCTTTGCTGGTCATTCTGGTCGGACCTTCGGCAAAAGGGATCGCAGATTTTGGAAAAAGTGCCGGCGGATAAGCCCGCGAAGTTCAGCTTCAGGCGTATCTGCTCTGGGATATGCCACACACTAAGGGCCGCCGTGGTGATCGCCACGGTGGCCTCTTGTACTGATACGGGTTCAATGAATGATCTGGATGCCCCCGGGATTGATCCGAACGGTAGGGGCGCAGACGAGCTTACAGTTGGAAACCGGTTGATGGCAGCCGGAGAATACGAACTGGCGCTGGATTCCTTCACGCGCGCCGCTCTGGATCAGGGGATGACGTCGCAGATACTGACCGCGATGGGTACTGCCAACCTTGGGCTCAAGCGCCTGGGGCAGGCCGAAACCCTGCTGCGCCGTGCCGTAAAAGCTGACCCCGAGTGGTCGGTTGCCTGGAACAATCTTGGCGTTTTGCTGGTCGAGACAGGCGAATACTCTGAGGCCGCACAGGTCTTCAAACGTGCCTATGCGCTGGACAATGGCGAAAGTGACGCAATCCGCGACAATCTGCGCTTAGCACTCGCAAAAATGGAAAATCCTGCTAATAATACAGCGGAAGAACAAGAATATACGCTGGAGCGGCAAGGCGACGGGCAATACAAGCTGCGCAAGCTCCCATAACACAGGCAAGAGCAGTAAGGGACGCAAAAATGCGCCAACAATTCTTGATTGCGCCGATGATGATGTGCGGGCTGATCCTGTCCGCCTGCGAAAAAGAGACCGAGGAAGAAAAAGTCGAGCGCACCTATCAGGAGGTCAACGTCATTGACGAGACCAACCTGAGCGAGGTGCTTTTGACCGCCGCGGACCCGAACGAAGCAGTTACTTACTTTCAGGGCGCGGCAGCCAAAAACCCCGGCAGGATTGACCTGCAGCGCGGATTGGCGATCTCTCTTTCCCGGGCAAAACGTTCGACCGAGGCCGTCGCCGCCTGGAAAAAAGTGACGACCATGAAGGGCGCCGCAAGTGTCGACAAGGTTGAATATGCCGACGCCCTTGTGCGTGCCGGCAACTGGAGTGAGGCCAAATCCGTACTGGACTCAGTGCCGCCCACGTATGAAACCTTCAAACGCTATCGCCTTGAAGCAGTGGTGGCTGATTCCAAAAAGGATTGGAAACGCGCGGATCACTTCTATGAAACCGCGGTTGGCCTGACCACACGCCCCGGCGGGGTAATGAACAACTGGGGCTATTCCAAGCTGACACGCGGTCAATATGCCGAAGCCGAACGCTTGTTCAATGAGGCGATCCAGCAGGACAAGAACCTGTTCACCGCCAAGAACAATTTGGTTCTGGCCCGGGCCGCGCAGGGCAACTACAGTTTGCCGGTTGTTCCAATGTCTCAGACCGAGCGCGCCATGTTGCTGAACACGATGGGGATTTCTGCAGTCAAACAAGGGGATGTGGCCACGGCCAAGAACCTGTTCCGGGAAGCCATCGCCACGCACCCTCAGCATTTTGACGAGGCCGTCCGCTCGCTCCGGGCGCTCGAGGATGCCTGATAGATGAACATTCCCGCGAGTGCGGCGCTGTTATTTCTGCCCTTTGTTCTACCGATCTGCCTGTACGTGACCTTCACGGACTTGCGCGCCATGAAGATCAGAAATCAGGCGGTCTACGCGCTGTTGGCGGTGTTCGTTATCGTTGGCCTTTTCGTTCTGCCACCTTGGTCAACCACGTGGTCAACGGCTACCGTAGGCCCAGTGTCGATCTCGCTGCCCCCCTACGTCTGGCACTTATTGCATGTCATTCCGGCTTTAGCCATTGGTATCCTGTTCAACGTGATGCGCCAAATGGGGGCTGGAGACGCCAAGTTTCTGGCCGCAGCCTCGCCATTTATCTGGCCCGGCGACTATTTCCTGGTGGTTTTCATTCTGGCCACGATGAATGTGGCGGCTTTGGCCACCCACCGGCTGGCGCGCACTACGGGGCTTCGGAGTTTCGCGCCCGATTGGAAAAGCTGGAGCAGGGCCAAACACATACCGATGGGTCTTTCTCTCGGCGGCAGCCTAGCCCTCTATCTGATTCTCGGCACTGTTTACGGCTCGTAAACTATCATTAAGCCGCCTTGTCCGCGCCTTGGTGCTGACACAAAGCCGGGCCAGATTTTCCACTAACGGCCCTTTTCGGGGCCTTTTGCGCGAAAACTGGATAGACGGGCAACGCTCATGAATATGCAGACGACCTCGGTAATGGCCCCCCCTGCCCCAAAAGGCTTGGGCGAAATGAGACTGCCCATCGTCATGATGCGCGACATCTTGTTGAAAACAATCTTCCGCAAGAATGTGGACACCGTCTCCGAAATCGCCGCTGCGGTCTGTCTGCCGGGTTCTGTCACGCAGGAACTGATCGACATGGCCCGCGAGCAAAAGTTGATCGAGGCAACCGGGACGCTGAACGCCAACAGCGGGAACGAGATGGGTTACCAGTTGACCGATGCCGGCAAGGCCCGTGCACTGGATGCGCTGAGCCAGTCAGAGTATTTCGGCGCGATGCCCGTACCGCTGGATGTCTATCGCGAACAGGTCAAACGCCAGTCGATCCGCAACATTCAGGTGACCCGAGACCAACTTACCGGCGCGATGGGCCATCTGGTTCTGCCAGACAGCCTGCTGGACCATCTCGGCCCCGCAGTCAGCGCCGGTCGCTCGATCCTAATGTATGGCCCACCGGGCAACGGGAAATCCTCGATTTCAAACGGGATCAAGGATGCGCTGGGGGATAATGTCTATGTTCCCTTTGCCATCGAGTATGCCGGTCAGGTGATTACCGTATATGACCCGATCGTGCACACCGCCGTTGAGCAGGAACCTGATGATCCCAACAGCCTGCGCCGCCGCAAAAGATTCGACACGCGCTATGTTCAGTGCGAACGCCCGACCGTTGTGACGGGTGGTGAACTGTCGCTGAGCATGTTGGACCTGGTCTACAACCCCACCGCGCGGACCTATCAGGCACCGCTGCAGCTGAAATCGACCGGTGGCATCTTCATCGTGGATGACCTTGGACGTCAGCAGGAACCACCGCAGGCGCTGATCAACCGTTGGATTGTTCCCTTGGAAGAGAAGAAGGATATTCTCGGCCTGCAATCGGGCGAAAAGTTCGAGGTGCCCTTCGACACGCTGGTCATCTTCTCGACCAACTTCCACCCCAACGAGATTTTCGACCAAGCGGCCCTGCGCCGGATCTTCTTCAAGATCAAGATCGACGGGCCGAATCAGGAAAACTTCCTGAAAATCTTTGCCATGGTGGCTCGCAAACGCGGTATGCCATTGGACGAAGCGGCTCTGGTACATCTGTTGAAGGTCAAATACCCGACCATCAACAATATCTACGCGAACTATCAGCCGATCTTCCTGATCGATCAGATGATCTCGATTTGCGAATTCGAAGGTATCCCCTATCAGATGAGCCCCGATCTGATCGATCGCGCCTGGGCCAACATGTTCGTCAAGGAAGAAAAGATCATTCACTGACCCCCTGCCATTCTGATCCCGGGCAGGTAATCATGCGACCATGACGCAGATTCCCGCCCGGATCACCGATTGGTTTGCCACCAAGGGCTGGTCGATCCACCCCCATCAACAGGACATGTTCGACCGGGCCTCGAACCCGGCGACTTTGCTGATCGCCCCTACTGGCGGCGGCAAGACCATGGCGGGGTTTCTGCCGACGCTGGCCGAGTTGGCGGAACAGGATCACACGGGCCTGCACACGATCTATGTATCGCCCTTAAAGGCGCTGGCCGCCGATATCCGCCGCAATCTGCGCGGCCCCGCGGATGAGATCGGTCTGCCCATCCGGATCGAAGATCGCACCGGAGACACCTCTGCCACGCAGAAGAAACGCCAACGCGTGGACCCGCCGCATATTCTGCTGACCACACCGGAAAGCCTCGCCCTGCTGACTTCATATGAGGACGCACCACGGATGTTTGCGGGTGTGCAGCGGGTGATCGTAGACGAAATACACGCCTTGGCTGAAAGCAAACGCGGCGATCAACTGATGCTGGCCTTGGCACGGTTGCAAACCTTGTGCCCCGACCTGCGCCGGGTCGGGTTGTCAGCCACGGTCGAGGACCCCGATGCCATCGCGCGCTTTCTGGCCGGGCACCCTGACTCGTGTCAGATCGTGAAGGCCGACCCAGGCCCCGACCCCGAGATCCGGATGCTGGAAACGCAGGAAATGCCGCCTTGGTCCGGCGGCGGTGCAGCTTACGCGATCCCGTCGGTTCTGGACCAGATCAAGCAACACAAGACCACGCTGATCTTTCACAACACCCGCGCACAGGCCGAGATTTTTTTTCACAACCTCTGGCTCGCCAACGAAGACGGCCTGCCCATTGGCATCCATCACGGCAGTCTGGACCGGCAGCAACGCGAGCGGGTTGAAGCCGCCATGGTCCGCGGGGACCTTCGTGCCATCGTTTGCACCGGCTCTCTGGATCTGGGCATCGACTGGGGCGATGTGGATTTGGTGATCCAGATCGGTGCTCCTAAGAACGTCAAACGGCTGGTGCAGCGGATCGGGCGGGCGAACCACCGGTACAACGCGCCTTCCAAGGCTGTACTGGTGCCTGCAAACCGGTTTGAGGTGGTGGAATGCGTCGCTGCGCTCGAGGCTGCCAAGGCGCACGAACTTGACGGAGAACCGCGCGGTCGGGGGCCCCGCGACGTGTTGTGTCAGCATATACTGATCGCAGCGGCAGCCGGGCCGTTCGATGCGGATACACTATTCACCGAAATGACCGCCGCCGGGCCCTATGCGCAGCTAAGTCGTGCAGAGTTCGACGCCTGTCTGGAGTTCTGCGCCACCGGGGGCTACGCCCTACGCGCCTACGATAGGTGGCAACGGTTGCAACAGCGCGCCGATGGTCGCTGGCAGTTGCGCGACCCCCGCGCGGCACAGCGTATCCGCATGAACCTTGGCACCATACAGGATACCGACACGCTTAAGGTGCGCCTGAAGCGCAATCGCGGCGGCAAACCCTTGGGCGAGGTGGAAGAAGCCTTCGCTGCCTCTCTGACCCCCGGAGACACGTTTCTGATCGGCGGGCAAATCGTCCGCTATGAAGGGCTGCGCGAAATGGTGGTCGAGGTCAGCCGCCGCGCGGATCGTAAGCCAAAGGTGGCTGTTTTCTCTGGCACGAAATTCGCAACCTCAACGCAGCTAAGCGACCGTATCCTGCGGATGTTCGCGCAACCCAACTGGCCGCAATTGCCCGCGCACACGGCGGACTGGCTGGACCTGCAACGGAACATGTCCCGCCTGCCCCAACGCGACCGCCTGCTGATCGAGAGTTTTCCCAATGACGGGCGCGAGCATCTGTGTGTCTACGGTTTCGCGGGCCGAAACGCGCAGCAAACGCTGGGTTTGCTGCTGACCAAACGCATGGAGGAGACCGGACTGGCGCCGTTGGGTTTCGTGGCCACCGACTATGCAACTCTGATCTGGGGGTTGGACGCGGTGACTGATCCACGCCCCCTGTTTCAACTGGATGCCTTGCGTGATGGGCTGGAAACCTGGCTGGCCGGGAATGCGGTGATGAAACGGACCTTTCGAACCTCGGCCACCATCGCCGGTCTGATTGAGCGCAACACCGGTGGGCAAAGGAAAAGCGGACGCCAGGCGACATTTTCCTCGGATATCCTTTACGACACGTTGCTGAAATACGACCCCGATCACCTGCTTATGCAGATCACCCGAGAAGAAGCCATGCGCGGGCTGGTGGACTTCGGGCGAGTCGAGGCGATGATTGAACGCATTGGAGACAGGATTGATCTGCTGCGTCTGGATCGCGTCTCACCCCTTGCGGCACCGCTGTTCCTTGAGGTCGGCAAGGTTCCGGTCAAGGGCGCGGCCGAGGAACGCCTGCTCGCCGAGGAAAGTGCCCGCCTGTTGCAGGCTGCGGGGCTGGAACCCGGCTGATACCGCTTGCGCCCCGGCTCGAAACGCGCAAAGAACGGATCATGAACAGCATCGCGTTTTCTTTTGCCGGGCAATGCCTCAGCGCGCTGGGGTCCGGGGCGCTCTGGTGGCCCGAGAAGAAGTTGCTCTGTGTTTCTGACCTGCATCTGGGCAAGTCCGAGCGCATCGCCCGGCACGGAGGCTCGACCCTGCCGCCCTACGACAGCCGGGAGACCCTGACCCGCCTGGCCACCGACATCACGCACACCAATCCGGGCACCGTAGTCTGTTTGGGCGACAGCTTTGACGATTTGGATGCCTCGATGGCAATGGGTACGGCCGAGAAACGGGACGTCACCGCCCTGCAAGCTGGTCGTCGCTGGATATGGATAGAAGGCAACCACGATCCCGGCCCGATTGATCTGGGTGGGACACACCTGTCTGAATGCAATATCGACCCGCTGACGTTTCGGCACATCGCACACCCCCAGGCACAGGCGGAGGTGTCCGGCCATTACCACCCCAAGGCCCGGCTGAGGGCGCGCGGATGCTCGATCAGCCGCCCGGCTTTTCTGGTCGACAAGACGCGGCTGATCCTGCCCGCCTACGGCACCTATACAGGCGGGCTGCGCAGTTCGGACCACGTGCTGAACGCTTTGATGCACGACGGGGCCCTGGCCATCCTGACCGGCCCCCATCCACAGATCATTCCCATGCCCAGGTAAGGTGGCTCAGATTAAACCATCCCGTTCCAATGTCGGTTTGTACTTTCGGCTGACTGGAACAAGATTGTTATTCTTCAGCCGCACAAAGGTCTTGCCGCCCTGCCGCTCAACCCCGGCAATGGCATCATCCACCACCCAGTGCGAGCGATGCGTACAATGGCCCGGCACCGGCTCCATCTCGGCGACCGCATCGCTCAGGCGCGACCGGATGGTGAATGTTCCCTCGGACGTTACGACATCAACGGCATGATCCCGGACAGTCAGGCGATAAATCTGGCCCTTAAACGTTTCCGGCAGACGCTTTGCCAGCCGCGGCGGCGCGGGTTCAGCCTTTTCCGGCGGCGTCTCTTTCTGTGTATGCCCCGGTACCAGCACTAAACCGGTGACAAACAGCGCTCCGTACGGAGCCACTGACAGGAAACCGGGGGCTTGTTGCCCGTTGAAGGTAATCAAAAGGTAGGACAACACCCAAAGGGCCGGAACGAAAAGCGCCATATTGACCAGAACCAACGCGGTATCGCGCCTGGAAACGTGAACGCCCAAAAAAATGGTCCGCGTCACGTGTCTTGCGATCCTTGTCACAATCAGGGCCAGTCCCATGACCCCGACCCAAAACACCAGGCGTTGAAAAAAGGTCAGGTCAATGGTTGAAAAAGGTTGGAAAGCAGAGGCCAGCAAAGGCGGAAAGGCAACGGCGGCAATCACTTTGCGCAACGAGACCTCGGCCAGAATTGGGCTCAGGAATATGTTCATACCAACTCAACAATAAGCCTGCGGGTCCAGCGCAACCCCAGAGACTTGCAATATCACAACGTAACTGGCTGGATTCACTTGTTTATCATTGATACCCGTTACATTCAAACCCCAAGATTTAAAACTTAACGCGAGTATGTTGAAACAATTAGGCCGAGGAGTGTTTCCAACCCTCGGCCCCGAATAGATTGTAGTGCGCGCAGGATCAGGCGGTCAGGCCTTCTGGTTCTGGTAGTTTGTTTGTGCGGCAGCATGCTGTGAGAGTGTTGGCCAGCAGGCATGCGATGGTCATGGGGCC